>JBOGTX010000191.1:0-1549 GCA_050695695.1 Chloroflexota bacterium | reverse complement strand
GTCCGATCCCTTTGCCCTGGCTGCGAGATGTGGTCGGCCGATGATGGCCAGCAGGCGATCGAGATCTTGCGCGATCGGAGGCCCGACGTTCTGCTGCTTGATCTCCTGATGCCCCTGGTCGACGGCTACGCCGTTCTTCAGGCGGTGCGGACGAATGCCGACCTCTGCACGGTGCCGGTCATCGTCGTGACCGCGCGTGGCTTGCGCGATGAGGCAGTCGTGGCCAGCTCACTGAGCTTCAGCCGAGCGGGAGGGCTGACGGTGGCCGAAGTCATGCACTGGCTCAAGACCGGGCTTGACGCCCGCCTTCAGGCGGGGACCACCTCTCAAGCGCGGCCAGCAGCGCCGGTCGCGTGACCGGCTTGGGCAGAAACTCGGCGACGCCGAGCGAGCGCGCCAACGCCTGCTCCGGGAGCACCGAGCACATGATGATCGGGATTCCGCGCGTCTCGGGATCCTGGCCCAACCGCTGAAGAATCTCCCAGCCATCCTGCGATGGCAGCATGACGTCCAGGATGATCACGTCCGGCTTCAACTGGGTGGTGAGACGAAACGCCGTCGTGCCGGACGTCGCCTGGATCACCCGATACGGTTGGTCGCGTAGGTAGCGACGAAACAGGGCCACGAGCTCGGGATTGTCGTCGATGACCAGGACGGTCCGGAGCTGGACCGGCGGTAGGGTCAGCGTGACTAACGGATGTCCGGTCGGTCCGCCATTCAGGTCGATCGAGCCTCCCTGGGCTTCGAGAAGCTGTCGAGCCGCCGCCGCCAATTCCGTCACCTCCGCGGAAGGGCTTACGTTCTCGGGCAGCACCGCGAATTCTCCGTCGATTCGTTGGACCAGAATCCGGAGCGTGATGCCACGGGCCGTGTCGGTCCCGGCGAGGAGCACCTGGCAACCCGGCACCACCTCGATCGTGTAGATGAGCAGGTTCAGGATCGCCTGGCGGAGCAGCGTTCGTCCTATCGCGATCGGAGGCAGGGCATCGGCGACGAACGGGCGGAAGGACACCCCGTTCTCCCGCGCCAGCTTTTCCAGAGTTGCCACGACGCCCTCCACGGTCTCGGCAAGGTCCGCCGAGCTCTCCTCGCTGCCCGCGACCTTGGCGATCTCCTCCGCGAGATCTCCGGAGCCTCCGTGGTCGGCACGCGCGCCAGGCTCGCCGTCCAGGGCAGCGGCGGGGGGAGAGTCATTCTCGAGTCGGCGCGACCAGAGGGCCTCGCAGATCGCTTCGACCGCCTGATGATGATCGCGCGTTGCCTGACGCACGCTGATCCCCAGCGTGTGGGCCGCTTGCTCGAGGGTATGCCCTTCTTCGTAGCGCAAGACGAGATGGCGAAAGCGCCGCCAGTCGGCGTCCTGCGAAATGGCATCGCCGACCGGTTTTAGATCCTCAATCCGCGCGACGAGCACGTCGCGCAGCGCATCCCCGCTCAAGGGGCGCCCCGTGCCCCCGAGCTCGGACGCCAGCGGATGTTTTCCCAGATAGTAGCGATTGCGCAGGTGCGCCAGAGCATCGCGAACGAGGGTCGCGAAGGTCTCTCGGTC
>JBOGTX010000190.1:0-3997 GCA_050695695.1 Chloroflexota bacterium | reverse complement strand
GTTGGGTGTGCTGGCCCGGCTGGTATGGCTTTCGATTGGGTTCGACCGCGCACTTGGGCGTGAAGCAACGGTCTCCCTTGAGGAAGAGCTTCAGGCCCTCTCGGCGACAGATCTTGCAGACCGGACCGGTATAACGTGCCATGATTCCTCCTCTGCCCTAGACCCGACGTCGCTTCGGCGGCCGGCACCCATTGTGGGGGATCGGCGTGACGTCGGTGATGGAGTTGATCATGAGCCCGGCGGCCTGGAGCGACCGGATCGCCGCTTCGCGACCGGTGCCCGGTCCTTTGACGAGGACGTCGACCTGCCGCATGCCCTGTTCCATGGCCTTGCGGGCCGCCGTCTCCGCCGCCATGCCGGCGGCGTACGGGGTACTCTTGCGCGAGCCCTTGAAGCCGCTCGAACCGGAGCTGCTCCACGAGAGAACCGCGCCCGCCAGATCGGTCAACGTCACGATCGTGTTGTTGAACGTGGACTGGATGTACGCTCGGCCCCGTGGAATCTGACGACGCTCTCGCCGGCGGACGCGCGTGGTCGTCTTCTTCTTAACTGGTGGCATTCACGCTCCCAAATTTAGTGGTGAGCCCGAGACCCGACGCTGATCGCGCGGTCCGGCACTCGTCGATTACTTCTTGGCGGCGGCCTTGCGGCGGCCGGCGACCGTCTTCTTGGGCCCTTTTCGCGTCCGCGCGTTCGTTCGCGTCCGCTGCCCGCGGACCGGGAGACCTCGCCGATGCCGGAGCCCGCGGTAGCTTCCGATTTCGATCAAGCGCTTGATGTTGAGATTGACCTCGCGCCGGAGGTCGCCCTCGACCTTGTACTGCCGCTCGATGACTTCGCGCAAGCGGGCCACTTCGTCTTCGGTCAAGTCTTTGACTTTGGTCTCCGGGCGAATCTGGGTCACCTCCAGAATCCGCCGCGCCAACGTCGGCCCGATGCCGTAAATGTAGCGCAACGAAACATCCGTGCGCTTGTCGCGCGGGATGTCTACTCCGGCGATTCTCGCCACGGTGTCTCCTCTACCCCTGCTTTTGCTTGTGCTTCGGGTTCGAGCACAGGATCAGCACAACGCCTTTTCGACGAACGACGTGGCACTTTTCGCAGCGGGGCTTAACCGATGCTTGTACTTTCATCGCTGGTTCCCTGCCCTGTCGCTTGTTTCGATCTCGACACAAAATACCGCTCGATCGTACGAGCGGTCTAGTTTACTAGTATACCTCAACGCGCATTCGCCGTCAAATAGGACGTCATCCTTTGAGCCGATAGGTGATCCGCCCCCGGCTCAGATCGTACGGCGAGAGCTCCACCATCACCCGATCGCCCGGCAGAATCCGGATGAAGTTCAGTCGGAGCTTGCCGGAAATGTGCGCCAGCACGTTATGACCGTTCGGGAGCTCCACGCGAAACATCGCGTTGGGCAACGCCTCGGTCACCTTTCCCTCGACCTCGATCTGTTCTTGCTTCGGCATGTCCCTCCAAATCTCCGATCACCGCATGTCACGGCAACGTTAATATAATCGGCTCGCCATCGGTGATGGCAATCGTGTGCTCGAAGTGGGCCGACAGCCCGCCGTCCCGGGTCACGACGGTCCAGTTATCCGGCCGAACTTCTGTCTCCTCACGACCGGTGTTCAGCATCGGCTCGATCGCGAAGGTCATGCCGGGGCGCAGAACCGGGCCCTGATGCGCCGGGCCGAAGTTCGGAACTTGAGGCTCTTCGTGCATCTTCCGCCCGACCCCGTGACCGACGTACTGACGAACGACCGAAAAGCCATTCGCCTCGGCCGCGACCTCGACGGCGTGGGACACGTCGGAGAGATGGCGCCCTGCCCGTGCCTTTTCGATCCCGGCGTACAGCGATGCCCGGGTGACTTCGAGGAGCTTCCTGGCCCGAGCGCCGATCTCGCCCACCCCGACCGTGACCGCGGCGTCGCCAACAAACCCCTTGTAGTGGACCCCGAAGTCCAGACTCACGATATCGCCGGCTTTGAGGACCCGCTGGGCGCTTGGAATCCCGTGCACGATCTCGTCGTTGATCGAGGCGCACAGGCTGGCCGGATAACCCAGATACCCCTTGAAGGCCGGGGTCGCGCCCAGGGCGCGCGCCGTGCGCTCGGCCACCGCGTCCAGGTCGGCGGTGGTCGTCCCGGGCCGAGCCTGCGCTTCGAGCTCGAGCAGCGTCACGGCGACGATACGCCCGGCTTCGCGCATGATTGAGATTTCGCGCTGCGATTTTAGATGAATTGCCACGTTTCTCAGCTTCGTCGGTATTTCGGAGGCAGCGCGGCCAGCTCGTCCGCGAGGACGGCATCGATGCTCTGTTCTCCGTTGATTTCCGTCAGAACGCCCTGCTGTCGATAAAAATCGATCAAGGGCGCGGTCTGCTCAAAATAGACGTCCAGGCGACGGCGCGCGACGTCCAGGCGATCGTCCGGGCGCTGCTGAAGCGCCGCGCCGCAAACGTCGCACACCCCCGGTGTCCGCGGCGGTGAGCCGCGCAGGTGGTAGGTCGCCGCGCACTGCGAACAGATATAGCGACCGGTGATGCGCTCGAGCAGCTCCTCGGTCGGAGCGCGCAGGTAGATGACCCAGCCGACCTGCCGACCGAGCTCGCTCAGCATATCGTTGAGCGCGTGTCCCTGGGCGACTGTCCGTGGAAAGCCGTCAAGGATGGCGCCCGTCGGCCGCTCCGCCTGGACGAGACGTTCCCGGATCAACCCGATCACCACGTCGTCGGGCACCAGCTCACCACGATCCATGGATGGCTGGGCGAGCCGGCCCAACGGCGTGCGCTTGGCAATCGCTTCGCGTAACAGGTCCCCCGTCGATAGATGTGGTAGGTCGAGCTCCGTCGCTAGCAAGTCGGACTGGGTGCCTTTTCCCGCCCCGGGCGGCCCGAGCACAACAATAATCATCAACTCCCGCCAGGTGAAACGCTCCGGGCTACTTGATAAAGCCCTCGTAGTTGCGCATCATCAACTGCGCTTCCAACTGCTTCATTGTGTCCAGGACCACGCCCACCACGATCAGGAGTCCGGTGCTGCTAAGAATCAGTGACGTGCTAATCCCTTGGACAAAGAAGGGAAGGATGGCGATGACCCCCAGGAAGACCGCGCCGAGAATCGTGATCCGGAAGAGAACCTTGTTCAGGTACTCCTCGGTCGGTCGTCCGGGGCGAATCCCAGGAATGAACCCGCCGTATTTTTGCAGGTTCTCGGCCAGCTTCTGCTGTTGGAAGATCACCATCGTGTAGAAGAAGGTGAACATGACCACTAGCAGGAAGTAGCAGAACCAGTAGACCGGTCCGGTCGCGTTGAAAACGTCGCGAATGTTGCTGGCGATGACCCCCACGAACCCCGGCGTTGCCGCGAGGTAGCTGGCCACCGTGCCAGGCAGCAGCATGATCGACATGGCGAAGATCAGCGGAATCATGCCTGCCGAGTTGACCCGCAGCGGAACGTGGGTCGACTGGCCACCGTACATGCGGTTGCCCCGAATCCGCTTGGCGTATTGGACCGGAATTCGGCGGTGCGCTTCCTGGACCACGACGATCGCGAAAACCGTACCGACCCCGAGGATCGCGAAGACCGCCGTCGCCAGGAAGTTCGTCGTTCCGCCGAAGAGGGTCTGTCCCACCATCTGCGGCAGCGCGGCGACGATTCCCGCGAAGATGATAATCGAGACGCCGTTGCCGATGCCGTTCTCGGTGATCAGCTCGCCCAGCCAGACCAGGAACAGGCTCCCCGCGGTCATCGACATGACCAGCGCGAGGGTCGGCAGGGTATCCGGTCCACCCAGGCCGAAGTTCGCTAGCAGCGGCTGCCCGTTTGGCAACTGCTGGCTGTGCAAGAGAACGCCGGTTCCGTACGCTTGCAAGGCGGCGAGCGGAACGGTCAGCCAATTGACGTATTGATTGATCTTTTGGCGACCGCGTTCGCCTTCCCCGCTCAGCTCTTCCAGGCTTGGAATCGCCCCGACGAGTAGCTGCATGATGATC
>JBOGTX010000189.1:0-17800 GCA_050695695.1 Chloroflexota bacterium | reverse complement strand
TCTGTTAGCATTGCGGCAGGGACAGGTTCGTGGCGTTCGATCCCTCGTCTGAGTACCTGGTGGCCATGTCCATGATACGTCGGGGTAGCTAAGCGTGCAAAGAACGCGCAGAGTCATCCTCGAATTCCTCAAGCGCCACGGTCGGGCGACCCTCGATCAGCTTTCGAGTGAGATCGGGGTTGTCCCGATGACGGTACGCGCCCATCTTGCCGTTCTCGAACGGGACGGTCTCGTGAGCTACGAAGAGGAGCGGGGGAAAGTTGGACGCCCCCGCTTCGTTTATTCCCTGACCCCTCAGGCCCAGGACCAATTCCCCAAGAACTACGACACGCTCTGTAACCGCATCCTCGACGCGCTCGCGTCGTGTCACGGCTCCGTCTCCTCGGTTCCCCTGTCCGAGCTGGTCGCCGAGATCTGGGCCGACGAACGCGGAGAGCGTGTCCGAGACAAGAGCCTGGAAGAGCGCGTGAAGACGCTGGCGGCGATTCGCACCGAGGAAGGCGCGATGGCCAACGTCGTGAAAACGTCCGACGGCTACATCCTCAACCAGTGCAATTGCCCGGCGAGCTGCGTCGCCCAACGCCACCCCGGCGTGATCTGCGCGGCCGAGAAGAGTTACATCGAGCGACTGCTTGGCGTCCCGGTCGAGCGAATCAACTGGCGCGTCGAGGGCGGCGATTCCTGTAGCTACCACATCCGCGCCCCGCTGGAGACGAACGACCCGCAAGCAACGTGACGAGGGGGCGAGGGGGTGAGGCAATCCCCGGCGACGGAGGCAGATCCTGACCGACTTCACCCGTCGAACCAAGATCGTTTGCACGATCGGACCGGCGACGCGATCGCGGGACCGTCTGAGCGCCCTGATTCGAGCCGGCATGAACGTCGCCCGCCTCAACTTCTCCCACGGGACCCCCGACGAACACCGCGCCACCCTTGAAACGATCCGCTCGCTCTCGGACGAGCTGGCCGTTCCGGTCGCTGTGCTCCAGGACCTGCAAGGGCCGAAGATTCGCACCGGACCGGTCCAGAATCCGCCGATCGAGCTCGTCGCCGGTGCCCCATTCACGATTACCACCCTGCCCTACCCCGGCACCGATCGGATGGTCTCGACCACCTACGCCCAGCTTCCCAACGACGTTCATCCGGGCGATTGTCTCCTCCTCAGCGACGGGGCAGTAGAGATCGAGGTCGTCGCGACGACGCCGACCGAGGTGCGCGGCCGAGTCGTCCGCGGCGGGACGATCGGGAGTCACACCGGAATCAATCTTCCCGGGGTCCAGGTGAGCGCGCCATCGCTGACCGAGAAGGACGAGCGCGACCTTCGCTTTGGCCTGGCGATCGGAGTCGACTTCGTCGCGCTCTCGTTCGTTCGCCGGGCCGCCGACGTCGAACGGGCGAAGCAGATCATCCACCAGGCGGGATTCTCGACCCCACTGATCGCCAAGCTCGAAAAGCCACAGGCGATCGAGCACCTCGACGAGATCCTGAACGTCGCCGATGGCGTGATGGTCGCGCGGGGCGACCTGGGGGTCGAAGTCCCGCTCCGGGAGGTCCCCATCCTCCAGAAGCAGATCATCGCGGCGGCAAATCGCCACGCCCTGCCGGTCATCACCGCGACCCAGATGCTGGAATCCATGGTCCACAACGCCCGCCCGACCCGCGCCGAGGCGTCCGACGTGGCGAACGCGATCTTCGACGGCACCGACGCGGTGATGCTGTCCGCCGAGACGGCGATCGGCGAGTACCCGATCGACGCGACGTCGACCATGGCCGCGATCGCGACAACCGCCGACGCCCATTTCGGCACCTACGGACGGCCCGAGCCGCCCTGGACCGAGCCCCTGGTGTCGTCGAAAGTGATCGCCCAGGCGACCAACACCGCGGCCCGTCAGTTGGGCGCCGCCGCGATCGTCGCGCGCACTACCTCCGGCTTCACCGCCCGTTTGGTGTCCAAGTACCGTCCCCCGATGCCGGTGCTTGCCCTGACCCGAGATTCGACCATCGCGCGGCGCACGCTCCTTCTCTGGGGTACCTACGCGGTCGTCATTCCCGCGCTGGGCGACCTGAGCGACATCATCGCTCGGATCGACGCCGGCACGGTCGCGCCCGACCTGCTGGCCCCCGGCCAGACCGTCATCCTCACCGCCAGTCCACCCGGGCAGGGCCCGACCCAACCCGGCTCGACGAGCCTCCTCCAGATCCACCAGATCAGCGCGGGTGGACCGTGATCCTTCCGATCGTGACCTCGTTCGTCGGCGGCTGACCGTCGCCCACGTTCGCCATGAGCCGCTGAAGCGTCGCCAGACGATAGAGTCCCGCGACCAGGTGGTAATCGCCCGGTGGAAGATCCGCCGGGAGCACCAGCGTGTATCGATCCCAGATCAGGTCGCCCGGCCGCCAGGCCGTGGTCGGAAAGCTGCCTTTGGTCGGCTGCTGGTCGACCTGGGCCACGGTTCGGTTGCTGGCGTCCCGCAGGTGGACGAACACGGTGTAATCGTAGGGCTGGGGCCGCGCGTCGAGCCACTCGAGGCTCAGCAAGAGCGATTGGCCGGGCGCTATGCTGGCGGGCTCGACCGTCGCTCCGGCCAGATCGATGCCGCCGTCGAACGTCGCTAACCGGCGGGCGGGCGGCGCCGGCAGCTCGGTTGCCGGCAGCTCGACCGTGGCCAACAGGGTGTACCGACCGGTCGGATCCTTCACCTCGCCGGTGGTGGCCGGCGCGGGAAGCTCGCGCGCCAGCTTGACTGCATCCGGAGCTTCCGAGATCGGGAAGACGTAGCGAACGCCGCGCGAGCGATCGGTCGGGATGACCAGATCGGCCAGATCGAAGGACTGGATCGACGAGCTCCGGGTCAGGAACTTGATAGTGTTGTCTTGCGCGTAAAGCGGCGCCAGGAAGACGCGCTCGCGGGCCGCCCAGCGGTTCAGATAGGTCGCCGAGTCCACTTTGTCGCCCATCATCCAGTGATAGGCGTCGGCACTCGGGCCCCAGACCCAGAAATAGTCGTGAATCGTCCAGGCCGCCGAGATCGCGAGCGCCACCGCGACGATCGCCGACGTTCGGACCGCGGTCACTCGGTGAGCGGCGAGCCACCGCCAGGCGAATCCAACACCGGTACCTGCCAGGATCGCGACCGCCGGCAGGGTTCCGAACATCCGAGGAAAGCCCGGCGGATCCACCGCCAGCGCCGACGGAACCGACTGCGTCAGGATCCAGACGACCAGAAACACGATGACCGCGGGCCGCGACGATCCGGCCCTGTCGGGGCCGTCGCTGGTCTTCAGCCGTCTCGCCCCCAGGGCCAGTCCAATCAATCCGACGAAGAAGAAGAAGCTGAGCAGTGGATCCAAAATCGGGCGCCCGGGCAGGTTCTGATCGGCGTTTTCGGTGCCGGCGAAGGAGAAGCCGCCGAGCGTCGCGACCACCCCGTGGATGACCGCCCCGGTTGGATCTCCGTGATCGTTGACCGGATTGAGAATCGAGACGTCGTCGGTGTGTCCCAGCACGTCCGATGGATGATGGACGGCATACACGCCAAGTGGCACCCAGACCGCGAGCCAGATGATGCCCACCAACATCATCTGCCAGAAGGGTCGCCAGGACCGGCGCGGAAAGCCGAGGGCGAACGGCAAAAAGAGCAATGGCACCGGCGCGAGGCGACCCGGGATGTAGGTGTAGAGGCTCAAGCCGCCGAAGAAGCCCGCGCCGGCCAGCGCCAGCCAGGAGTTTCGCCGTATTCCCCGGAAGAGCATGCCATAGCCAAGGGCGAGGCAAAGCGGCAGGGTGACCGGCCGCAGGCCGATGCGACTGAAGTGCAAGTGCAGGTAAAGAATGCTGAACACGAAGGACGACGCGAGCGCGACCCAGTCGCTCCAGCGGCGATCCGCCGTCCAGAGGCGCAGGAATTCGCGCGCGCAGAGGAAGACCGCGACGACGGTGAACGTGCCGGCGACGGCTGACGACAGGCGGATCGCGTAGGCGTTCGTGCCCCACAGGCTCGCGAAGAGGCTGGCCCAGTAAAAGAACAGGGGCTCGCGACCGTTGTTGCGCGGGAAATAGATCGGTCGCGCGCCGTGCAAGACGTCGACGATGTCGAAAAGGTCCGCCGCCTCGTCGAAAAACAGGCCAGGGGGAATCGAGTGCAACCGGGCGATCCGCAGCAGCGCCCCGAACAAAACGACGGCCACGAAGGCGAGCGCGAACTCAAACTTGTCATAATACCGGACAAGCGCGCCATCCCCGGTCGACGCTCCGGACTCAGTCTTTACCAATCGGTCAGCCCTCGCATCTCTCGGTTACGGCCCCACCCGCAGCGTGGTGATGACGATGCTATCACCCGTCGCCTGGCCACCCTCGGTAACCGGCAGGCGCTTGCCGTCGCTCGGATTGTACATCCCGACTTCGATCGGATAATCCCCCGGCGCGAGGTTCGCCGGCAACCTTAGGTCATAGGGATCAAGGATCTGGTCGCCCGGAAACCACGACGACGTCGGCCGAGTCCCTCCCGCCGGTGGCTGGTCGCGCTGGGCCACCACTTTCCGCGACGGGTCCAGCACGTGGACGAATACCGTGTAGTCTCCGTTCAGCGGCGCGACGTCCCGCCAGTGGAGCGCCAGGTGAACGGTGGCCCCCGGGCGCGCGTCATCGGACGCCAGATCGTATCCGGCGAGCGCGACCGCACCACCAAGCGTATCGTCGAGTGCGTGGCCCGGCGCGGCGACCGGCGACGGCGCGACGCCGGACTGAACGATCATTGACCCGAGCGCCACCGGCCCGGTCGAGCCCGGCAACGCCTGGACCGCCAGACGGTAGGTTCCCGCGGCCAGGTGGGCGCTGATCGGAACGTGGTACTGCTCGCGCAGCACGTCGCCCTGCCGCCACGCGGTTGGTGGGTAAGAGCCGCTCGCCAGGGGAACGTCGCGCCGCTGCGCCACCGTGCCGCGCGAGTCGAGCAGCTCCAGGCGCGCCGTGGTGACCGACGGATGAGTGACCAGTGCCTTCCAGATCAGGGTCAGGTAGCCCGACTCGCCCGTCTTCGCGGTGTCGCTCCCGGCGTACCCGAGCAGCGCGACCGATCCGTCGAAGGTCGCCGTCGTCGCCTGGAAGCCGGCGATCCCGCCCGGCCAGATGCTCGCCGACGCACGGTCGACCTGGATCGTCGCCAGGCTGACCCCGCCCGGCGTCAGCGGCGCGCCCTCACCGCTCGCCGGGAGCGGCTCCGGGTGATCCGCGCTATACACGTTCAGCAGCAGGTGGTAGGTGCCGGGTGGCGTGCCCGGCGGAATCAGCAATCCGTGATGATCGTCCAGCGTTTGACCAGTCGGCCAGGCGTCCTCCGGGAGGTAGCCACCGCCGATGCTTTGATCGGCCTGCGCCCAGGTCAGTCCGTCGTCGTCGACCAGGCGCATCGACACCAGCGGTCCCGCCAGCTTCGCCGATAGCCAGCGCCAGCGCAGGTCGATCGGGATGCTCTCTCCCGCCGCGTAACCCAGGTCTCGCGAGCCGAACGCCTGGAGCAGGAGGGAATCTCCGAACTTCACCTGGGATGGGTGATCGCTCAGCGTGGCCGGCGCGCTGAAGCGATAGTACTGCAAGCGCCCGTTAACCTCCCAGACGTCGAACGATCGGTAGGCGTTCGCGGTGAGCCAGCGCGGAATGAAATAGCTCGGATCGTAGTCCGGGGTCGCGTAGAGGAAAACCCACGCGCCCTCGTGCCGCCCGGCAATCTTCGTCAGCGCGGCCGCCGTCGCGGACTGGTCGAGCGGCAAACGCTCCGGGAGGGGATAGGTTGGAAACGGCTTCGTCAGGTAATAGTGGTAGAGCGGCAGTTGCGAGGTGCCGTCCAGAATCACCGCGTCGTTCGGGCGGGCAAGGGCGGTCACCATGCGCATGTGGGTATTGTAAGCGCTTTTCAGGTACCGTCCAAGCCAGACATTGTCCAGCGGAACGGCGGCGACCACGATCGCCGCGCCCAGGAGCCCGGCGCCGATCAAGAGGCCAAGGACACCGGGTGATCGTGACACGCTCGCGAGTGACCTCGCGCGCGCGCTTTCGGAGAGAGGGGCCTGACGGGAAACTGCATCTGCTAAGGCCCTTCCCCCGCGCCGGGGGGAAGAGGTAGGGGATGAAGAACCTCCCAGCTCCATCGCCCGAGTGATTCCCCGGGCCATCAGCAGCGCGAAGGGCAGCGAGCTGACCACCAGATACCGCTCGGCAAACATCGGGCGGACCAGCGAGAAGAGGAACCCGAGAACGAACGGCGTGAACAGCCAGGCGGCAATCGCGACCCGCGCGAAACGATCATCCTCACCCCGACCCGGCGCGGCGAGGCCGATCAGCACCAGCACCGTCACCACCCCCGCGGCCAGGACGGCGTGGTCCCAGCTCAACGACCACCCCGCCGCGACCCGCACCCAACCGCTGAGCGCGACCTGCCAGAGGTCGACCGTGCCCGGCCGCGCTCCGTAATAGCTCGTGAACACGCGCAGCGCGATGACGACCCAGGGCAGATAGAGTACCCCGGCGACGACGACCGCCCGAAGCCACCGGCGGAGCAGCTCGGGCCGCCGACGCGCGAAGGCCAGGACGGCGACCAGGTGGGCCACCGGCACGAACAGCCCGTAGTAGTGACTGCCGGCGGCGCCAAGCACCGCGATGACGTACCACGCGCTGGCGCCGCGTCGCCCTTGCCAGAGTCGAACCAGCGCCAGGGTGGCGAGGCCGGCGAAGAAGCTGACCTGCGCGTACATGCGCGCTTCCTGCGAATACCAGACCTGAATCGGGTTGAGCGCCACCAGCAGCCCAACGACCGTCGCGGCCGCCACTCCGTTCGCCAGGAAAGGCGCGAGCGAAGGCCCGCGTCCGGGCGCGACTTGACCGTCGCCGTGGCGGAACGCCGTTCGGGCCAGCGCCGCGGCGACCGGCACGCTGGCGATTCCAGCGAAGGCGGAAGGCAGCCGCGCGACGAATTCGCTGTGGCCGAAGAGCCTGAGCCAGACGACCAGAAGAAAAGGGTAGAGCGGCGGGTGCGGCTCGCCAGTCGACAGCATGGTCAGCAGGTGATTGACCGGCCCCAGCGCGGTCATCACACTGAACGCCTCGTCACCCCAGAGGTCGGTGTTGCCGAGGCCCAGGATGCGGACGCCGGCCGCCAGAAGCACGATTGGCACCAGTGGCAGCAGCAGGTTGTTCGGACGCCGCTTGCTCACGTCAGCCGGTCACCTGGATGGCTCCGACGACGACGTGGTCGGTCCGGGTGCCATCCGCGACGACCGGCACCCGGGCTCCGCTCGTCGCGTCGTAGAGTCCAACGTCGATGTGATACGTCCCCGGCGGCGCGCTCGGAGCCACCTGAATCGCGTAGGTGTCCGTCAGGTACTCGCCGGTCAGCCAGCCGTCGGTTGGGCGTGTCCCGTCGACCGGCACGCGATCGACCTGGCCTTCGATCTTTCCCGACGGGTCGACCAGATGGACGAACGCGGTGTAGCTCCGATCGGCGGTACCGGTCGCCGACCAGAAGAGAGTGACCTCGACCGGCCCGCCCGGTCGCGCGGTCGGGCCGCTCCGCTGGTCGCCCAGCAACACCGCGAAGCTGCCAAAGCGGGCGCCGATCCGGGTCGCAACCGTTGGCGGCGAATAGGTCCGTTTGGGGCCGGAAACGACGACCGATCCCAGAGCGACCGCCGGCGGGCCGTTCCCGACGCCAAGCACGAGCTGGTAGCTGCCGCTCGCGGTTGCTGGAGGGATCTGATACTCGATCCGGTCGGTGAGAAGCTGTCCCGCGCGCCAGCGAGACGTTGGATAGGAGGCGAGGATCGGCATCGTCTCGGCGCCTGATCGCGCCCCCCGGGCGTCTTCCAGGGCGAGTGACTGGCTCAGATTCGCCAACGACGAACGGTCGGCCCGCCAGAGGATCCGTGGCGATACCGTCTCGCCGGCCGCGCGCGGCGGCCCGATCGCGTCGTGGCCCAGGATCGTGAGCCCCTCCGGAAAACTCGCTGGCTTGCTCAGCGCGATGCCCGCCTGCGCGGGCGGCAGCGCTCCCTGGCGCGTGCCGATCTTGACCGCGCCGAGGATCAGGGCGCCCGCCTGAGCCGGCGCCGATGTGCTCAGCGCGAGCGGCGCCCCCGAGTCGGGGTGATACAGCAAGACCGCAAGGCGATACGAGCCCGGCGGCAACGCCGGAGGGGCGAGCAATCCGACCCTCGTCACCGGCTCGCCCGGCGAAAGCTCTGGCCCCGGCGCGAAGGCGACGTCCGACTGGGCGACCGGAGTCCCGGAGTCGTCCAGCAGGCGCAACGATAGCTTGGGCGTCGCCAGCGGCGCGCCCACCTGCCAGTGAATCTCGGCGGCGACGGCCTCGCCCGGTCGAACCTCGCCGGCGGTCAGCCTGGCACGCTCGACCGCGAGGTGGTCATCCCAGGTTCCGGTCGCGTCGGAGCGCTTGGTCAGGCGCCGGGGCGACGCGAAGTAAAGCGCCCGCGCGTTGACGAACCAGCGCTGGGCAACCGGCGCGGCGTCCCGATTCAGGACGTCGAGCGCGACCAGGTCGGCCGGGTTTTGCCAGTAGGGAAGCAGCCACAGGCCATCGTGGCTCGTCAACAGGTCGGGCAGCTCCTTCGCCAGCTCGGCGGGCTGGTCGATGACCTGAACCTGCTGGCTCCCGTGGTAGTAATATCCGAAAAGCTCGGATTGACCGAAACCGGTCGCGACGATCGGGTCGCTCGGGGCGCCGTCGGTCGAGATCCAGGTCGCCATTGCCCGGTAATCCGGGCGATCGGTCAGCATGGACTGGTAGGTTCGCGGGAGGATCGGCACCAGGACGGCCAGCGCGCCAACCACTCCGACCACGCCAATCGGAGCGGCGACCTGCCAGAGGCCCTCGATGCCCGCGGCGAGGATGACCAGAAAGCCGGGGGCGAGCACGATCAGGTAGCGCTCGTCGAACATCGGCCGGACCAGGAAGAGGACACTCACGACGAGAATCGGCAGCAGGGTGTAGGCGAGCAGGAACGCCGCCGCGGCCGGCTTTCGGATGAGCAGCCAGCCACCACCCAGAACCGCCAGCGCAAAGGCGGGCAGCGCCGCCTGGATCGACGCGGACTGGCCAAGGCTGAAAGTCGCCAGCGAGCGGGCCAGCACCTGCCGGAGGCTGACCGGATCCGGAAAATACCCGTGGTACGCCAGGAGGGCCGGCCAGGCGTAGAGCAGCCACCCGCCAAACGCGGCGGTCACCACGCCGGTCACGACGAGCCAGTCTCGCGAGGGCGCGGGCCAGGCTCCGAAGCGCTTTGGAAGGCGCCGCTTGTCCATCCAGACCGATGCTCCGCCGTAGACCAGGTGGACCAGGAGAACCAGCGCGGCATCGTAGTGAGTGTTCAGCGCCAGGAACATCGCGACGCCATACCAGAACCAGTCGCTCCGGCGGTCGCGCTTCAGGGCGCGAACGAACAACAGCGAGGCCACGGCGCTCAACGACACGACCATGGCGTAGTTGCGCGCGTTCTGCGATTCGGCGATCTGGTAGGCGTTCAAGGCGGCGAGCGCCCCGGCGATCAGCCCGGCCCGCGGACCGATGACCGCGCGCCCGAGGCCAATCAGCGCCGGGACGAGCGCCACGCCGAATGCCACCGAGGGAAAGCGCATTGCGAGCTCGGATCGGCCCGCCAGCTCGATCCAGCCAGCCAGACCGAGATAGTACAGCAGGGGGTGGGGCTCGAAGGTGTGCGCCTGGTGAATGATCCAGAGCGGACCTTGATCGTGGTTGCGCAGCATGAACCACTCGTCGCCGGTCAGGTTCGGGACGCCGAGCGCGTGGACGCGCAACCCGAACGCCAGCCCGGTCAGCAGCACCGCCAGAACCCACCACCCCACCACCCGAATCATCGGCCGGCGCGCGGTCAAATCGAATTCTCCCGGTCGCGGGCTCGGCGCTCGAGGACGAAGCCGAGCGCGCCAAGCAAGGTCAAAACGGAAATCGCCGCCCCGCCGTAAAACGACCACGGCTGATAGACGATCACGTAATGGTGGCGCCCCGGGGGAAGCTCGAACGCCATCGCCAGGAAGTTGGCCCGGAAGGTCGTGACCGGCTGCCCGTCGCGGTAGGCCCGCCAGTCCGGATAGTACTGCTGCGCAAGCACCAGCATCGCGTTCGCCCCGGCGTTGGCGTCGATCTCGATCCGCTGGGGATCGAGGTGGGTGATCTTCACGTCCGGGCGCGGGCCAGGATTGAACGGCCCGATCGAGGTTGGTTGCTCGAGCACGACGATGTTGCCCGGATGATAGCCGGGCGCGAGGATCATCTGGCGCGCCTGGGCCGGATCGCCGGCAACTTCCACCGCGCGCACCGCCCAGGCCCGAGGGAGCGAATCTTCCATGAAATACGTTTTCAGCGCTCCATCTTGAAAGACGAGCTTGAGGCCGGCGAGCGGTCCACCGTCGCTGATGAAGAACTTCACATTCAGGATCTGCCAGACCCGCCAGTCAGCGTCCGCGGCCAGCATGTCCCGCATGCGCAGGAGCTGAAACGGCGTATCGCCACCAATCGTCGGCATGTCAAGGACCGAGCCGTAGTCCGATGGGAAGACGGCCTCGCTGATCCCGCGCACCCGGTACGGCTCGGGAAACTTGTGGACGTAATCGGCGGTTCGCTGCAATCTCGGAACCGGAACCGGCGACACCGGGCTCAAGTTGTTGCCGAAGTCGATCGCGAACAGCTCCCCGGTGACCAGGATCGCCAGACCGATCGCCACGAGGTACCGCGCCTCGAATCGGGCGCGAACGACGAGGAAGGCTGCCGCCGCCGCCAGGACGATCGCGTTCAAGCCAAAGTTCGCCCGGAGCGGCGCCGGTGCCTGGAGCGACGGGGCGATCAAATACAACACGGCGAAGACGATCGCCCCCACTCCGGCCACCCTCGCCCATCGAGACACCACCGGCGGCTTGAGATCTGTCCGCTGAAGCTCCGCCACGCCGCGGCCAGCCATGACCGAGGCCGCGAACGAAAAAATGTAAATGACGCGCTCCTGGTCGCGGAAGAGGTCCCAGCCCGGGGCGACGTGGTAAAGCACCCAGAAGAGCGGTGTCGCCCCGCCGACCGACAGGGGAATCGCGATCAAGCCGATCAGGGTCCAGTACGCGGCGCCCTCGCGCCGACTGGCCCACGCCCCGATCACCGCCAGGGTCAGCGCGACCACTCCGACCGAGAGCGCCTTTTCACCGTGCCAGAGCGGAACGAAGATCTCCGGCAGCGACGACGGGAGATAACCCCAGGCCGCCTGCGCGTAGCCCATCTGATCGCGCGTGCTGCTGCCAAGAAACTCGACCGATGGAAGAATCTGGACCGCCGACACCCCGACCGCGAGCAGCGGGTAGACCACCGCGGCCAGCAGCAGTCGCCCCAGCTCGACCCGCGACCGCCAGAGGCACCACAGGAGGTAGCCTTCGGTCGCGTAGACGATGAACAGATCGGTCTGGGTGTGGCCGGCCAGAATCGCCACGCCGAACGCGACGCCAGCGGCAATCAGCCACGGCCAGGCGATCCGGGCCGGCCGCGGGAGAGGGGTCTTGAGAGATGACGCTTCTACCAGGCCCCTTCCCCCGCGCACTGGGGGAAGGGGTAGGGGATGAGGGTAACCGCGGCCACGCCACCGCATGCTGCAGTCGCCGACCGCCAGCTCCAGGAACAGGACGATCAACGGCAGCCAGATCGCGGTCTCCAAAAGTGGTAGCTGCTCGGCGGGGTAGCTGGTGATGAACCCGCCGAAGGCGAACGCCAGGCCGGCGACCAGCGCGCCGAGCCGCGATCCGGTGAGGTGACGAACCAGCCAGAACGTGAAGACGCCGGCCAGAAAGGTATGGACGACTACCTCACCCTCGAGGGCGAAGTAGGGAAAGCCGTGCCGTCCGAACAAAATCGCGTTCGCCATGGCCAGGGGATAGAAGACGGCGGTTTGAACGTCAGCCTGGAACGGATGACCGGCGAACATGTCCGGATTCCAGAGTGGAATCCGCCGGTGCCACCACTCCTCGGACTCGAAGAAGCGAAACGGGTAGAACTGGCGACTGAAATCGCCGGCTGCCATGTACCAGTGGGCGCCGAAGGGCCGAATCATTGGCCAGAAGAAGGCGACGGTGGCGACGAGCAACGCGACGTGAGCGGCCAGATCCCCGCGCGAGACGTCGAGCTGCCCGCGCCGCGGCTGGCCAGTCGTTCGCGTCGTCGTTGGCAAATCGGCTTGACCGGGCAACGTCGATGCCTTTCCCTTCACGACCGAAGCGTAGCGCTCGCCAGGACCGAGCAGCCAATCCAGCCTGTCTGGTCGCTCAGGCATTGTAACATCCGCGCCTATCGCCCGACAATTTGGGCCGTGCTATACTTGCCTGGTTATGGAGACCGTTGTCCGAGAGCCCGGCTCGACCGGGCGGCGCCTGGCGCTCCGGGCGAGCGTGCCCCCGCTGGCGACGACGGCGGCGCTTGGCGTCGTGGTTGGCATCGCGCTCGGCGTCCTCGTCGTGGCGGCATCACCGCTCTACGTCGTGGCGGGACTGATTGGCCTCGTCGGGCTCGGCTGCGTGATCCTCGACGTGCGCTTCGCGCTCTTCGGGTTCGTCGGGGTCGCGACGCTACTGCCTTTCGTCGCGGTTCCGGTCGCCCTCGGACCGGTCAAGCCCACCCTAGTCGATTTCTGCCTTCTTGCCGTCCTCTTGACCTGGGTGTTTCGCCTGCTCGGCGATCGAACCGAGCGCCTTCGCCCGAGCGGCATCGACGCTCAGGTTCTCCTTTTCCTTGGCGTGTGCTTCACGTCGTTCGTCCTGGGCACGGCGTACCAGATCACCACCTCGGACGTGCGCCTCTTTGGCGAGCTGATCGACGCGATCGTCTTCTTTTTCGGCGTGGTGAACTGCGTCCGCGACCTTCAAACCGCCAGACGCCTGCTGTTCGCGCTCGTCTCGGGTGGGGCCGCCGCGGGCGCGATCGCGATCGTGCTCTACTACCTCCCGGCGGCGACGGCGACGCGCCTGCTCGGGTCGTTGTCGCGCCTGGGGTACCCGTCCTCCGGCATCCTCCAGTACATCGCCAGCACGACCACCCAGCGAGCGATCGGCACCTCGATCGATCCCAACATCCTCGGGGCGACGCTGATGATGGCCGGGGTCATCGCGGTCGGACTGTTTGCCACGCCGCGCTCGCGTCGGACGAAGGCGCTGCTGCTTGGCGCACTCGCGCCCATTCTGATCGCCCTGCTGCTGACCTATTCGCGAGGGTCGCTGATTGGCTTCCTCGCCGGCTGCGCGGTCATCGCGGCGCTCCGCTACCGCCGGATCTGGCTGATCGGCGGGCTCATCGTCGTGGCAGTTCTTCTGTCCGGTCAGATCGACCAGAGTAGCTTTCTCATGCACCTTCAATCCGGCATCTACGTTCAGGATCAAGCCGCGGCGATGCGGCTGGGCGAGTACAAGGACGCCTTTCGCCTGATCTCGGAGTACCCCTGGTTCGGGGTCGGCTTCGGCGAGGCGCCAAACGTCGACCTGTACGTGGGGGTATCGAGCATCTACCTCCTGATCGCCGAGCAGGTGGGTCTGATTGGCCTGGCGATCTGGCTCTGGGCCATTGGCAGTATCTCCATGCAGGGAGTACGGCGATGCGTCGGCGCCCGCGACGAAGCCTCGGCCCTGGCGGTCTCCTGCCTGGCCGCCCTGGCGTCGGCGCTGGTGGCTGGCCTCTTCGACCACCACTTCGTCGACATGCATTTTCCTCACGTCGTCGCCACGGTGTGGCTGATCGTCGGGCTCCTCGCGGTCACGATCCGCCTTCGCTTGACCGGCGAGTCCGAACCGATCAAAAGCCCAGCCGTCGGAGGATCCTTCCATGGCTGATCGCGCCACTCGCCCAAGCGTCGCGCTGCTCATTCCGGCATCGCGACAGGCCGAGGTGTTGACCGTGGGCTCGCTTGCCCAGTTGCGCGAGCTGGCCGACGTCGTCGGCGGCGATCTGGAGGCAGCGCAGATCGCATCCGCCCTCCCTTCGCTTCTCGCCGATGCCGAGGTGTGCCTAACCGGCTGGGGAACGCCGCCCCTCACCACCGAGATCCTCGATGGCGCGACCCGGCTCCGGCTGATCGCGCACGCCGCCGGTAGCGTGAAGCGACTGGTGCCGCCGGGCGCCTTCACCCGGGGCATCGTCGTCTGCCATGCCGCGAACGTCATCGCCGACGCGGTGGCCGAATACACGATCCTGGCCATTTTGCTCGGTCTGCGGCGGGTCCACGAGATGGATCGTGCCTTGAAGGAAGGTGTCCAGTGGCGCGAGGCGGCGACCGCGCCGCAGGGGTTGTTGGCGAGTCGCACCGTCGGCCTGGTCGGGATGGGCTACGTCGGACACAAGGTAGCGCGGCTGCTACGGGGGTTTGGGTCGCGCCTTCTCGTCCACGATCCGTACCTCCATCCCGCCGACGCGACGGCGCTCGACGTCCAGATGGTCTCGCTCGACGCGCTTTTCCAGGCCAGCGAGATTGTTTCGGTTCACGCCCCCACGACCCCAGAAACCCGCCACCTGATTGGCGCTCGTCAGCTCGATCTCCTCCGCGACGGGGGCATCTTCGTCAACTGTGCTCGCTCGTGGGTGGTCGATCAGGACCCGTTGCTGCGGATCCTTCAGAGCGGTCGAATCTGGGCCGCGCTGGACGTCTTCGATCAGGAGCCGCTGCCGGTCGATAGTCCGTTCCGGAGCTGCCCGAACCTGCTCCTGACCCCGCATCAGGCGGGTCACACCACCGACTCGTACCATCAGCAGGGCACGGCGATCGTCGGCGAGATCGAGCGCTTCTTGACTGGCGGCCAGCTGCGCTACCAAATCTCTCCTGACGCCTACGCGCGGATGGCCTGAAGGTCGACGTTCATCGCCCAGGTGAGATCTTCACCACCGGTCGAACCGAACGTGCGCCCGACCGTGAAGACGACGTTGGGCGCGTTGGGAAGCTCGGCGAGCGTGCCGCGTCGTGGGTCGACCTCGCGGCCCGAAAGTTGCCGGCCGAACCCCTCGCGCCGGCGACCGGGTCGCGCCGGTGGCCCTGGCGCTTCATCCCGGAGATCGCGGACGTGATGAATCCTACCACCTACCGTTCGGCGTCGACCACCAGCTCCCGTCGCGCGCGCTCAAGCGCTTGGAGCATCACCAACGCGATTTGCCTTGCTGGCCCCCGAAGCGGGGTGTATACTCCTTCAGGATCTGCAATCCGAGTTGGTGTCGGTAGTCCGTACACGGGGCTGGCGGGCGGGCAACGGACCACGGGAGAAGGCCAGTGAAATTCGAAAAGCTTTTGATCGCGGTAACGGGGGACTCGACCGACCAGGACATCTTGCTGACGGCGTCGACCCTGGCGCGGCGCTTCGGGGCGACAATCTACGCGATTTACGTCATCGAAGTGAAGCGTTCGCTACCGATCAACGCGGAGATCGGTCCGGAGATCGAGAAGGGCGAGGAGCTGCTCGATGGCGTCGAGCGGTGGTGTGAAGGCGCCCAGGTTCCGGTGGAAACCGCCCTGCTCCAGGCGCGCGAGATCGGGCCGGCCATCGTCGACGAGGCGGTCGAGCGTGGGGTCGAAGGCATCCTCCTCGGCATCTCGCAGCGAAAGCGGCCAACGGATGGCGAGTTAGGCAGCACGGCATCGTACGTGCTCAAGAACGCACCGTGTCGAGTATGGCTCAGCCGCGGACCGCTGGTGGCCGAAAGCGCGGCCACTGCCCCCGTTGAGCCATCGAAAGGGTAACCAAAACGGAAACCATGCTGGTCTTGATTTTAGGTTGTGGACGGGTTGGCGCTCGCCTGGCCAACGTGCTCGACGACGAGGGCCACGACGTGCGGGTCATCGACGGCAATGCGGATTCGTTCCGGCGCCTGGCGAAAGACTTCAAAGGTCAGACGATCGTCGGCTCGGGCATCGACGACGATACCTTGCGCCGCGCGGGCATCGAGAAGGCCGACGTGTTCGCGGCAGTCACCAATGACGACAACACGAACATCATGGCCTCGCAGATGGCCAAGGTCCTCCACGACGTCCCCAAGGTGATCACTCGCATCTATGACCCGAGCCGCGAAGAGACTTACCAGACCCTTGGACTGGAGACAGTCTGCCCGACCGCGCTCGGGGCGCAGCTGATCGAGGAGATGCTGGACGCTTACGACGGCCAGGTGGTGAGGAGCTAATCATGTACGTCGTCGTCGCCGGCGGCGGAAAAGTCGGGTTCTATCTAGCCAAGACGCTGATCAACGAGGGCCACGAGGTGCTGGTGATCGAGCGCGACCGCCGCAAGTCCGGCTCGATCAACGACGAGCTTGGCAGCGTCGTCCTGCAAGGCGATGCCTGCGAGGCGAGCATCCTCAGCGAAGCCGGGGTCAATCGCGCCGACGTCATCGTCGCGGTCACCGGCGACGACGAGGACAATCTCGTGATCTGTCAGATGGCCAAAAAGAAGTTCGCCGTGCCGCGAACGATCGCCCGCATCAACAATCCGAAGAACGAGCAGATCTTCCGACTCCTGGGCATCGACGCGACCGTCTCGAGCACCGCCCTGATTATGCAACAGATCGAGCAGGAGCTGCCCGCCCAGGCGCTGGTCCATTTGCGCCTGCTCAAGGACGCGGACCTCGAGCTGGTCGAAGCGGAGGTATCACCTCGCTCCGCCGTCACCGGCCGCAAGCTTCAGGACATCGCGCTGCCGGCCGATACATTAATTCTGGTCGTCATCCGCGGCGCCCAGACCACCATCGCGAACTCGGACACGCGCCTGGAGGCCGGCGATCAGCTCATCGCGTTGACCCGGGCCCAGAAAGAGGGGGAGCTGCGGTCGCTGTTGCTGACGTAGAATTTCTGGCAAACTCGATCCCATGCCAAGCGAAAAATGCCTGGATTTGCCGAGCAAATCCAGGCATTTTTCACGTGGCATCACTCTTCAGGAGGCCGCGCCCATCAGCGAGGCGAGCTCCCACTCCGGCACGAACTTCTGCCACTCCGTGTAGGAGTGGAGATACTGGTTCAACACGTAGTACGGCGAGATCCTGGGCTGAGCGGGCGTCCGCCGGAGCGCCATCTTCGCCTCGTCGAGCGTCTTGCAGCCCTTGCGGTGGTTGCAGGACCGGCACGCGCTCACCAGGTTGTCCCAGCTATGCTTGCCACCCCGGTGCCGCGGAATGACGTGGTCGATCGTCAGGTCCTTCCCGCGCACGCCACAGTACTGACAGGTGAAGTTGTCTCGAACGAAAATCTCTCGGCGCGTCAGGCGCGCCTTTGGCCGCGGCCGCCGAATCAGATACATCAGCCGGATGACCGACGGGCACGCGAAGTTCTGCGAGGGCGTGCGAATGTGACCCGAGCCGTGTTCGAGCACTTCGGCCTTGCCTCGGTTGATCAGCACGATCGCCCGCTTTTCGTTGCACACGTTGAGGGGCTCATAATTCTGATTTAGCACGAGTACCGCGACGCTCAACGTCCCCCCCACTCCGCTTCGGTGGCTCCTCACAATATTGTAGCATCCGGCATCGGCGCTTTCAACATCTTGTGCGGACAATCAAGCGATTGACATAAAACTTGCACCGGTCGAAGCCCAGCATCGCCGCAGGTCGCGTGCCAGGTCCGACCGGGGCAACTCGGGCTGGCCGGCTTCTTGCCCGATCGGCTTTGGCATCGGTGGATGAGCCCACGCCTCTGCTATACTCTGGGGAGGGGAGATCGCCGTGGGCCTAACGCACAATCGTGGGGCTGCTCGCTGGGAGCGCGGGCGTCTCGCCCGCCCCGGGCG
>JBOGTX010000188.1:0-5295 GCA_050695695.1 Chloroflexota bacterium | reverse complement strand
CCCCAGGAGGCTCACCGCGTTCGCGTTTTCCGGATTGATCGCATCAATCCCGGCCGCGATACCGGCGTCGTAGAGCTCGCGATCGCTGACGAACAGCACGACCCGTTCATGGGGGATAGTTTCCTGGATGATGAGGGCGCTGGCAAGCTGGACGGAATCACCCGGTCGCAGCGCGTGCTTCGCCGCGACATCGATCGCTCGGGCGATGACATCGTCGCTCATCGACTGGATGAGAAAAACGTTGCTCGCGTCGTCGAGAAAACGCGCCATCAACGCGTTGTACGCGGGGCGGTGCAGCACGCGGCCCTTGAGAAGGCGCCGCGCGACCGACATTCCCTCAAGGACGGTGTAGTAGGACGTGGTAAGCGTCTCATCGGCCTGTTTTGCCCCGAAAATCTGATCGACAACCTGGCTGCCGGCCTCGGTTCGGTACCGCTTGAGCAACGCCGACGTATCCAGGTAAAAGACGGGCACCCGGCCTCAGCCTTCACGGTCCGCTCGCAGCTCTTCGGTGAGCGAGCGCGCCCCCATGCTATCGTCAACGAGCTGTCGAACCGAGTCGACGGGTTGAAGATGCCGCGCGAACTTCTGACTCAGCTTACTGATCCGCCGCCGGACCGCGGCGCTCCTCGGTCCATACACGCTCAGAGCAACCAGCGTTTCTCGGCTATCCTGTCGGAGCGCCATCAGCCTTCCTTATCGAGTTGGATTCCCCTTCAGTATAGCAGGGCAGGTGCAAGGTCACCCGGCTACAGCTTCAGCGCGCCTTCCTGCAGGCCGCGAACGAACCAGCGCTGGAGGAGGATGAAGACGACGATGACCGGCAGCATCAGCAGCACCTGGCCGGCCGCCTGGGCGCCGTAGGTGGCGAAGGCGCTCGACTGGAACAGGGCGCTCGACCAGTCGGAGATCGCGGCGATCGCGACCGAGAGGGTCATCTTCTCCGGCGAGTCGATCATCGTCAGGGTAAAGAGGTAATCGCCCCAGGAAGTGATGAAGGTGAGGATCGCCACCACGACCATGCCGCCGGTGACCAGCGGTACCTCGATCCGGGCGAACAACTGCCAGGGGTTCGCGCCGTCGATGATCGCCGCCTCCTCCAGCTCGGTCGGCAGGGCGAGAAAGGTCTGGCGCATGATGAAGATCGGGATGCTCAGCGCCCCGGAGAACGCGAGGGCGAGCCCCCAATCCGAGTTCCGCAGGTCCAGGAAGGCCATCAGCTCGTAGGCGGCCATCAAGCCGCCGGCCCGTGGCACGAACATGAGCATGGTGATCGCGTAGAAGAGGCCGTCGCGCCCGGGAAAGCGCAGCCGGCTGAACCCGTACCCGGCCATGGTCGCCAGGAGGACGGTCAGCAGCAGGGTGGTGATCGACACCTCGACGCTGTTCAGCAGGTTTCGCGGCATCGCCTCCATGCCGCGCCGGGTCAGGATGAACGTGTAGTTGCCAAGGGTCGGGTGGGCCGGCAGCAGGGACGGCACCGCCTGGTAGAGCTCCTTCGCCCCCTTCAGCGACGACGAGACCGCCCAGACCACCGGGAGCAGGCAGACCAGGACGATGGCGGTGAGCGCCAGGTTCGGCAGCAGCCGATCGAGGCGAAGCTGCCGGACCGCGCTGGCGGCCAGGCGGCGATCTAGAAAATGGCCTTGTTCTCGGTTCGCGATCATCTTCTTATCCCCTGGCTCGATCGATCGCGGGCGCGGCGGTATGAAGTGTTCCGGATTTTGCTCGCCGCGGCGGGGAGACCTCTCTCACCCTGTCCCGCTCTCCATCCCAGACGCCGGGGCGTTCACACGCCGGGCGCGGGGAGAGCGGGGACTTCCAAGGCAGGATCTCCCTGATTAGTCGCGCCTCTTCACCGGGGAGACGAATGGCTTTTCGGACCGCGACCAGGGGGATAGCATTCCTTGGAAGCTCCTCTCCCCGCGCCGGGGAGAGGCCGGGAGAGAGGTTTCTTCGGCGCCGCGCGCAATCTTCCTGAAGCCTCATGTCACCCCCGCTCGGTCCGGAAAAAGAGGAAGACCGCGCCGGCCATCGCCATCTGGATCAGCCCGAGCACCAGGTTGATCGAGGCGGCGTAGCCCAGCCGCATGTCTCCAACCAGAAAGGCGGTCCGGTAGGCGTAGAGGCCGGCGGTCAGCGCCGACTCGCCCGGTCCGCCTACCGACCCGAACATCAGCAGCATCTCCTCGGTCGCGCTGACCACGCCCGCCGAAATGACCAGCACCAGCACGAAGGTCGGCTTGAGCAGGGGCAGGGTGATAAAGCGCAGCCGCTCGAACGCCCCGGCGCCGTCGATCGACGCCGCCTCGTAAAGCTCGCTGCCGATGCCGTACAGCCCGACCAGGAAGAGCAGCATGTCATAGCCGAAGTTGCGCCAGATCGCCGGGATCACCGCCGCGACCAGCGCCCACTCCGGCGAGCCGAGCCAGTTGGGCGGCGACTGGATCCCCAGAACGGCGGTCAGGAGCTGGTTCAGGTAGCCGAACTGGGTGTCGTAGATGCTCTTCCAGACCAGCACCGCCGCGGTCACCGGCAAGACGACCGGCAGGTAACAGATGACCCGATAAACCCCTTCCAGCCGCGACGAGCGGACCTGGCCGATCAGGACGGCGACCAGCAGGGCGAGCAGAATCGTCGTCGGGGTGTACATCAGAGTGTAGGCGGCGGACACCCGGAGGCTGTGCCAGAAGGTGTCGTCCTGGAGCAGCTCGGCGTAGTTCGCCAGCCCGTTGGTACACCAGATGCACTGGGTTCGAGGCACCAGCCAGCGGTAGTCCTGGAACGCCATCACGATCCCGCGCAGGATCGGCCAGACGTTGAAGATGGCGAAGACGACGAGCGGCGGCCCAACGAACAGGTAGCCCCAGAGTGGACTGCCGTGGAGCCGATACGGCGACCGCCGCTCCGACCCGGGGCTGGTGAGCGTCGCCGGCGCGGCGTTGCTCCGCGCGGTGAGCACGCTCATCGCCGCTCGACCGGTCCGAGTTGGAAGCAGGCGCGGGCGCCGCCGGCGACCTGGCCGTGGACGTTCCGAATCGTCCGCTCCAGGTAGGGATCGAGCGCGCTAACCTGCGCGGCGCTCGCCACCCCCAGCTGTCGGAGCGCCTCGACGGTCGCCAGGTAGCAGGATCGAGGGGCCGGGCCGCCGTCCTCGGCCTTGACCACGACGCCGACGCCGCGCGGCCCGAGGACTCCCGGCCGAATCCCCACGCAGAAGATCGACTCGGCGCCCGATTTTCCGATCGCGGCGGGCGAGAGGGTTCGGACGAGGGCGCTGGTCAGGTTTCGGGTATCGCCCTCGGCGCCGGCCAGCAGGTCAGGGTGCGCCTGCATCGCCGCGACCATCCGCCGGCAGGCGCCGCGCAGCGGCTCGGCGAGGTCCGCTGGATCGATCAGCCGGGCGAAGGCGAGCGCCATCTGGCGCAGGGACATCGCGAAGGTCGGGACCGAGCAGCCGTCGCTCGCCGAGGGAATCGACGCCGGATCGACCTCGCCCAGGGTGCCGAGGACCGCGCGGATCCGGCGCTGGACCGGGTGATCCGGATCCGGGTAGGTTTCGAGCGGCTCGCCAAGGTGGCGGGCGGTGACCAGCATGCCGGTGTGATTGCCGGAGCAGCCGTGGCGCGGCCCGTCGCGCCCCGGGACTTCGCAGCGCAGCGCGCCGATTGGCACCCCGGCCCGCGCCAGCGCCTCGGTCACCGCGGCCACGTGGTCATCGCGCCCGGCGTGCGACGCGCACATCACCGCGAGGTGCTCTGGCTCGAGCCCGAAGTGGTCGGCGGCGCCGGTGGTGATCACCGGCAGCGCCTGGAGCGGCTTGGCCGCCGAGCGCCAGTAGGTGACGAGCGCGGCGTCCCCGACCTCGGCGAGCAGCCGCCCCTCGGCGTCGACCACCGCGATCGATCCCCGGTGGCGCGATTCGACGACCTCGCCCCGAAAGATTTCGGTCAGCGGCGCGACGGCCGGTGGGGCGGCCCGGCCCGCCCCGCGCTCACCCATTGGAGCCAAGGTCCGACTCCAGCTTCGCGCCCTGGGCGCGGGTCTCCTTCATCACCGTATCGCCCAGGTCCTGGGGCGTCATTTTCGAGCCCTTCTCGAGGAACCCGACCGCGTACTTCATGAAGACCGTCTGCTGGATCGACCAGAGCAGGGTCGGCGGCAGCGGATTGTTCGCCGCGACCTGCGCCCGCATCGGGACCATCCAGGCGTAATCGGCGTAGGCCGGATCGCCCTGGATCATCGTCTGGTAGATCGACTCGTAGATCGGCGTCTTGCCCGAGGTGATGATCGCGTCCTGCATCGGCTTGTTTTGCGGACCGAAGGCGAAGACGATGAAGTCGGCGACCTCTTGCGGATAGGGTGCCTTGTTCAGAATCGTCGCGTTGTTGTTCCAGAAGTAGCTGCCGTTCGACGGGCCGCCCTTCTTCTGGAGCGGGACCGCCGTCGTATCGACGTTCTTGAGGCCCCAGATCTTGCCGGTCCAGATCCCGCGCGAGCTCTGGCCGATCAGCGCGGCGAGCTTACCCTTCTGATCGAGCGGCCACCAGTCGTCCCAGGTGTGGGGCGGGACGAGGTCGTTCTCGACGAACTTGCGCATGTACAACATGCTCTGGATCGCCGCGTCGCTGCTGAGATCGAAGATGCCATCCTTGGCGTAGGGGCTGTCGGTCGCGCTGTTCATCAGGGTGGCGACGCTGGCGTCCAGGTCCTGAACGAACGCGAACGGGGTCACCCCCTTCAGCTTGGCGTTCTGCTTGAGCTTCGTCGCGGCCAGAAAGAGGTCGTCCCAGGTCGCCGGCGCCTCGGTGATGCCGACCTCGGCGAAGTAGTCCTTGCGCCAGATGAAGCTGTCGTTCTCGAAGCTGTAGGGGATGCCGTAGAGCTTGCCGTTGTAGGTCGAGCACTTCTTGACGGTGGCGATCATGTCGCCGAGCAGCTTGGACGCGCCAGGCTCCTGCGAGTTCTTCAGGAAGTCGTCCATGGGCTGGATCATGCCGGAGAGCACCGAGTTGGCGAGGCCGGTTGGCGAGGTCATCACCATCGAGCCGCTCCACTGGAGGGTGCCAGACTTGATCTGGCTCAAGAGCTTGGTGTCCCAGCCGTCGCCCTTGATCTCGACGTTCACCTGGACCTTGCCCTGGTACTTGTCGTTGAACAGCGCGGCCTGGCGGTCGATCGGCACCTCGTTGGTCGCCCAGGAGTCGCAGAGGAAGCGGACGATCTTCGGGCCGTTCGTCGTCGGCGCGGCGACGGCGGCCGGCGCCGTGGTCGGCGCGGCGGCCGGGGCGGCAG
>JBOGTX010000187.1:0-3355 GCA_050695695.1 Chloroflexota bacterium | reverse complement strand
AGGTGCGCCTGATCGAGGAAGAGTTCCAGCGCCGCATGTTCGACGTCCGGGACGTCTGACGGAGGGCCGCGATGGAATACGGCATCTCGCGCCTCGACCTGCGGGGCTTCAAATCGATCCGCTCGTTGACGGACTTTTCGTTTCGCCCGCTCAACGTGCTGATCGGCGCCAACGGCGCGGGCAAGTCGAACCTGATCTCCTTCTTCAAGCTGCTGAGCTGGACGATGGCGGGCAACCTTCAGCTTTACGTCGGCAAGGGAGGCGGCGCGAGCTCGTTCCTCCACGATGGCCCACGGGTGACGCGCGAGGTCGAGGCCAGCCTGTCGATCGAGACCGCGACTGGTACCAACGAGTACTTCCTTCGTCTCTTCCACGCCGCGCCGGATACCTTTGTCTTTGCCGATGAAAAGTATCGGTACTCGAAGCGGGACCGGCCGACGACGGCGAACTGGCGGCCGCTCGGGTCAGGCCATCTGGAGTCAGGGCTACTCGAAGCCGAGCGAACCAACCAGACCGCGAGAACGGTGCCGGGGCTCCTGCGCCGCTGCATCGTGCACCAGTTCCACGACACGTCGGAAAACGCCCGGATTCGGCAGCGCTGGAGCGTGGACGACAACCGGTACCTGAAGGAGGACGCCGGTAACCTCGCCCCGTTTCTCCTTCGGCTGCGCGATAACGAGCCACCGGCCTACGCCAGGATCGTGGACACGGTGCGGCAGATCGTCCCGTTCTTCGAGGACTTCGTCCTCGATCCGGTCGCGTACAACGTCATCCTCCAGTGGCGGGAGCGCGGCAGCGACGTCGTGTTCGGCGCGCACCAGGCGTCCGATGGAACGCTGCGCACCATGGCGCTGACGGCGCTGCTGCTCCAGCCCGAGAGAGACCTGCCCGAGGTCCTGATCCTCGACGAGCCCGAGCTCGGCCTTCATCCGTACGCGATTCGGGTCGTCGCCGGCCTGTTGAAGAGCGTCTCCACTCGGGTCCAGGTAATTCTCGCCACCCAGTCGACGGCGCTGGTCGACGAGTTCGAGCCGGAAGACGTCGTCGTCGTCGACCGCCCGAAACGGGAGTCGACTTTCCGACGCCTGGATTCCCAGCGGTTGGCCGAGTGGCTCGACGAGTACTCGATCGGCGAGCTCTGGGAGAAGAATGTGGTTGGCGGCAGGCCCGGCCGGTGATCCGCCTGCACTTCGTGGTCGAAGGACAGACCGAGGAGGCGTTCGTCAACCAGATTCTGGCGAATCACCTCGGGGAGTATCACGTCGTAGCCGACGTGCGCTGCGTCGCGACGGGTCGTCGAGGCCACCGAATCTATCGCGGCGGCGTTATCGACTACTCGCGCGTGAAGCGGGATCTGGAGAGATGGATGAAAGAAGACGGCAACGACGACGTGTATTTCACCACGATGCTAGACCTGTACCGCCTTCCATTGGACTTTCCCGGGTATGCGACGACGGGCCACGTGGATCCCTACCAGCGGGTAGCCGCGCTCGAAGAGGCATTCGGTAATGATCTGGACTACCCTCGGTTCGTGCCCCACCTCCAGCTGCACGAGTTCGAGGCGATCCTGCTCTCCGATCCGGAACGCATTGGAGTGGAGTTCATCGAGCGGGAAGACGCGGTCGCCCGCCTGGCGCGTATGGCTCGGGAGTTCGCCTGCCCCGAGCTGATCGACGATGGACCGGACACGGCGCCGTCGAAGCGGATCGCCCGGGAGATTCCGGAATATCTCCATCGAAAGGTCTCCGCTGGGCCTCGAATCGCTCGGGAGATCGGGCTGTCGAGGATTCGCGAGCGCTGTCCGCACTTCCATGCCTGGCTCGCGAAAATCGAAACCCTGGGATGAGCGGGAGGCGCCTGATGGCGACGTCGACGACCGTTACCTTCGAATGGGGGCGCCGTCCGGCGCGTCAAGCCTCGCCGTCGCTCACATTCGACCAGCGGCTGGTCCTGAACCAGTGGATCCTGAGCCTGTTCGAGGTGACCGGCTTCGACCAGATTGCCAGCGACGTCCTCAAGGATCCGAGGCAGGAGGGGTGGGATGAAGACAACGTCTCCCACTTCCACCACGTCCTCACCGCCCAGCTTTTCCAGTCGAAGGGGCTACCGGCGGGCGTCCTCCTGGACTATGATCAGAACGTCACCCGTCACTGGCAACGGATCGCCGAGCGGCGCTCCCGCGACGGCCACGCCCTCTACCCGAAGTACTTTCAATACCTGGCGCTGCTCTTCGCCGAGATCTACCTCGACCGCTATTTCCGCGACCCGGCCGCGCTTCTGAGCGACCTGAACGCGCACGTCGCCGCGTTCAACGCGGGCAAGGCGCCCGGCGATCGGGTCGAGCCGTACGAGATCGGGCAGCTCAACAAGCTGGCATTCTGGAACGCCACCGGATCCGGCAAAACCCTGCTGATGCACGTCAACGTCCTGCAGTACCGGCACTACCTCGAGCAACACGGACGAGAGCGCGACCTGAACCGGGTGATCCTGTTGACGCCCAACGAGGGTCTATCCCGTCAGCACCTGGACGAGCTCAACCGCTCGGGGCCGCAAGCGGAGCTGTTCGTCAAAGATGGTGGACGGCTGTTCGCCGGCCAGTCGGTCGAGATCATCGACATCAACAAGCTGCGCGACACCATGGGCGAGAAGACCGTCGCCATCGACGCCTTCGAGGGTAACAACCTGGTGCTGGTGGACGAGGGACACCGGGGATCGAGCGGCGTCGAGTGGAAGGCGAAGCGCGATCAGCTCTGCGAGCGTGGCTTCTCGTTCGAGTACTCGGCCACCTTCGGCCAGGCGATGAAGGCGGCGAACAAGCCCGCGCTGACCCAGGAGTACACGAAGTGCATCCTGTTCGACTACTCGTACAAGTATTTCTACCGCGACGGTTACGGAAAGGACTACCAGATTCTCAACCTGGAGGATGATTCCCAGGAAGAGATTCGCCAGCTCTACCTGACCGCGTGCCTGCTCGTTTTCTACCAACAGTGTCGCCTGTTCCTGGACCGCCGTGATGCCCTCCGCCCTTTCATGATCGAGAATCCGCTTCTCGTCTTCGTCGGCTACAGCGTCAACGCGGTGCGAACCGATGAGGGCGCAAGGTCTCCGACGTCGTCGACGTCCTGCTCTTTCTGGCTGGCTTCATCCGTGGGAAGTCCGAGACGGTGAACCGAATCGACCGCCTGCTCAAGGGGAACGCCAGCTTGCGCGACACCCGCGGTTACGAGATCTTCGCCAACGCCTTCGCCTACCTGAACAGCCTGGCGTGGCCGGCCGAGGCGGTCTTCGACGACGTTTTGAAGGTCGTCTTCAACGCGCCGGCCACGGCGGCGCTTCACGTCGAGAACCTGAAGGG
>JBOGTX010000186.1:0-2078 GCA_050695695.1 Chloroflexota bacterium | reverse complement strand
CACCTCGACCGCGACGGTCGCGGTGCTCCCGGAGGTCGACGATGTGCAGGTGGACATCAACCCGGATGACCTCCGAGTCGACGTCTTCCGATCCTCCGGCGCGGGCGGCCAGAACGTTCAAAAGAACAGCACGGCAATTCGGATCACTCACCTGCCAACCGGCATGGTCGTGACCTGTCAGGACGAGCGTTCGCAGCTCAAGAACCGCAACAAGGCCATGGCGGTGCTGCGGGCGCGCCTCTACGACATCGAGCAGAGCAAGCAGACCCAGGAGATCGAGGCGTCGCGGCGCTCGCAGGTGGGGACCGGAGACCGCAGCGAGAAGATCCGGACCTACAATTTCCCGCAGGACCGGCTGACCGACCACCGGATCGGCCTGTCCACCCATCACCTGGAAGGGCTGCTCGACGGGGATCTCGACGACGTGATCGAGGCGCTGGTGGCGGCCGACCGCCAGAACGGGGACAAGTCCGTCGGGGTGGCCTGAGTGACCCGCGTCCACGACGCGCTTCGCGAAGCAGCCGAGCGCCTCACGCCGTCGGTCGGCGAGGCCCACCTGCTGGAAGCGCGCATCCTGGTCGAGACCGCGTTGGGCCAGTCGCGCGTCTGGCTGTACCAGCACCCGGAAGCGCCCCTGGAGGCGGACCAGCTTCGCCGCCTCTGCCACCTGATCGAGCGCCGCCAGGCGGGCGAGCCGCTTGCCTACATTCTTGGGACCCGAGAATTCTACGGCCGATCGTTCCTGGTCGATCCTCGGGTTCTGGTTCCCCGCCAGGACACCGAGACGCTACTCGAGCGAGCGCTGGCATCCGCGCGATGTCACCCAGCGCGGGTCGTCGACGTGGGGACCGGAAGCGGGATCCTCGGCATTTCCCTGGCTCTGGAGTTACCCTGGGCTCGGGTCGTGCTGATCGATCGCTCCGCCGACGCTCTGGCGGTGGCGAAGGAGAACGTCCGTCGACATGCGGTCGACGCGCGGCTGAGCCTGGTCCAGGGCGATCTGTTGACCGGCCTCGACGGTCCGGCCGACCTGATTGTCGCGAATTTGCCGTACGTTCCATCGGGCGAGATCGATCGGCTTCAGCCGGAAGTCCGTCGGGAGCCGCGCGTCGCGCTGGACGGTGGGCCGGATGGCCTTGACCTGTACCGTCGCCTGTTGGCTCAGGCTCCCTCGGTGCTGGGCCCCCGGGGCGCCCTGTTTGCCGAGATTGGAGATGGTCAGGGGGCGGCGGCGAACGGACTCGCCCGCGCGCGATTTCCCGAGTATGATGTTCGCATTCATCCCGACCTCGAAGGCCGCGACCGCGTGCTTGCGGTCACACCACACTGTGAGTAGGTGATTCAGTGTCCGCGAATACCCCTCGGATTCGTCTCCTCGCCTGTGACATGGATGGCACCCTCTTTCGAAGCGACCTGAAGATATCCCAGGCGGTCCAGGCGGCGATCCTGGCGGCGCAGCGCGCCGGCGTTCACGTCGTCCTGGCCACCGGGCGCATGCCGGCGGCGGCCAGGACGTTCGTCGACCTCCTCCAATTGACCGGTCCGCAGATCTACTACAACGGCGCGCTGGTGAGCACTCCAGGAGGAGAGGAGTTGTTTCACCTGCCGGTGACGACGGCCGCGGCGCGGGGCGTGGTCGAGCTCGCGCGTCAGGCGAGCATGCACGTGAACGCCTACGTTGGCGACACGATCTACGTCGATCGCTTGACCCCGGAAGCGGAGTTCACCCGGCAACTGAATCGAGTCGACCCGGTCGCGGTCGGCGATCTGGTCGCCTTCCTCGAGCGGCCACCGACCAAGCTGGTCATCGTGCGGCTGCCAAGGGTCGAGGACGGGCTGATTCCTCGCCTGGCCACCGCGTTCGCCGGCCAGGTGTCGGTGTCGAGCTCGGTGCCCCAGTACTGCGAGATGATCAATCCCGAGGTCGACAAGGGCAAGGCGCTTCGAGCGCTGGCCGACCACTTCGGACTTGCCATGAATCAGGTCGCGGCGATCGGCGATGGCGACAACGACCTGACGCTGCTGCGGACGGCCGGCGTCTCCTTCGCCATGGGGAACGGAACGGCCAACCTGAAGGC
>JBOGTX010000185.1:0-2097 GCA_050695695.1 Chloroflexota bacterium | reverse complement strand
GCGTGACGCACGCTCGTGTGACGCACGCTCGGTGTGGCGACTGAAACGTCGCGCCTTGATCGGCAGGCAGCCGCTGGTGTATCGTGATTACACATCCAACATGGAGCGCGCAATGCCATCATCCACTGGCCCCTACAAACGTCGATCGCAGATCATGCTTGACGAGGATCTCTATCATGGTTTGGCAGACGCGGCCGAGATCGAGGGAAGATCGATCTCCGCGCTCGTTCGCGAAGCCGTCGCCGGTTGGCTGGCGGCACGGCGACCGCGTCCAGTGCAAGACAGTCCCTTCTGGCCTCTCGTTGGAAGCGCGCACAGCGCACAGTCTGGACGACTCCCGATCAGCGAGAATGTCGATCTCTACCTCTATCCCGCGCCGGGTCGCGAGCCGAATTCAGGTGCGACCGGACGGGCCGGAGAGGATCGCTGAATGGCACGCGTCAAAGACCTCGTCCTGCTGGATACGAGCGCGCTTTTCGCGAGCCTCGATCGAGACGATCCAAACCACCTCGCCGCGCGTCGCTTCCTCGAGGCGACCTCGGTCGCCTATCTGGTCACCGAGACCGTCTTCCGCGAGGCCATGACGCTCATCAAGCTCCACCTGGGGGTCGCCCATGCCCTCCGGACCGGTCAGGCGCTGCTCGCGGGCGATCCATTTCACTCGCATCGATTGTCCGCGGAGGAATTGAGCGATACCTGGCAGGTCTTTTCCCACTTCACCGACAAGGAGTGGAGTTACACCGATTGCTCTATCCGGGCGGTCGCCCGGCGCGCCAATGCCGAGCGGGTCTTTGCCTTCGATCGCCACTTCGATCAGATGGCCCCCTTGGGACTACAGCGCGTTCCCTGACTTGCCCGGTTCACCCGGCAAAATCCCGTACCACCTTCACCAACCGGTCGATCTCGTCTTCGCTGTTGAAAAGCGCGGTCGACACGCGGATCTTCCCGGAGCCTTTGCCGAGGGTCCGTGGATACAGCTTGTTCTCCTCGAAGCGCGCTTGCAGGGCGGTCTCGTCGCGGTCGGCCACCTGGAAGGACACCAGCCCGCTCGAGCGCTCCCATTCGATCGGCGTCCAGAGCTTCACGCCGGGGATCTCGGCCAGCCGTCGCTTCAGGAGCACCGAGAGGCGCGCGATCTGGTCCGACACCACGTCCCAGCCGAGCTGATCGAACCAATCGAGGGCCAGGCCGATGCTAGCGTGGACCGGGAAGCCGCGGGTGCCGAACTCGAAGCGCTTGCCACTGGGCGCCAGGTCGACCCCGGCGTCGAAGCTGAAGCGACTGAACGAGCCAGCGCCGACGTAGGCGGGGTTGAGCCGTTCCATCAGCTCCTGGCGCGCGTACAGGAACCCGGTGCCCTTCGGGCCGCCGAGCCACTTGTGGGCGTTGCTGGTAAAAAAGTCGCAGCCGATCGCCTGCACGTCGATCGGCATGACCGCGAAAGACTGGGCGCCGTCGACGAACGCCAGCGCGCCGTGCTGGTGGGCCAGCGCGCAGATGTCCTTCACCGGTAGTCGAATGCCGTAGGGTGACGTCACGTGGCTGGTGCCGATCAAACGGGTCTTTTCGGTGATCAGTTGGCGTACCGACTCAAGGCTTTCGCTCGGATCGTGGTGGACGGTGTAGCGCTTGACGACGATGCCGAATCGCTGGGCGGCGTAGTGCCAGGGATAATTCATCGCCGGGTGTTCCTGATCGGAGATGATCACCTCGTCGCCCGGGTTCCAGTCGAGGCCGGCCGTGACGAAGGTGACACCATCGGTCGCGTTACCGGACAGCGCGATCTCGGTCGGCCGGGCGTTGATCCGCGCCGCGATCCGCTCGCGCGACGTTTCGATCCCTTTGCGCATCACCGCTTCGTTCGCCGCCATGCCCCGGCGCTCGAACTGACTGATGTTGTCGAGGTACCGCGCCAGGACGGGCTCGGCCATGATGCCGTAGGTGCCGGTGTTGAAGTACGCCATCTCTTTGAGAATCGGATAGGCCTCGCGAACCGCGGTCTGATCGAAGGTTTGAATAGACATAAAGTCCCTCCGCTGGTTTTCAAGATGCCGACTCGTTCGAGCCGGTAAGCGCGGGGGCGTGTCCCCCGGGGAG
>JBOGTX010000184.1:0-7362 GCA_050695695.1 Chloroflexota bacterium | reverse complement strand
ACTGCGGCCAGTCTACAAAATGGTCGACACCTGCGCGGCTGAATTCGAGGCGTCAACGTCCTATTTCTACTCGACCTACGAACAGGAGAACGAGGCCCTCCCGCAGGACGGGGACGCTTCCCTTGTCGTCGGCTCCGGTCCAATTCGGATCGGCCAGGGCATCGAGTTCGACTACTGCAGCGTTCATTCGGCCTGGGCGCTCCAGGAGGCCGGGGTCCGCGCGCTGCTCGTGAACTCTAACCCCGAGACGGTGAGCACCGACTTCGACACCTCGGATCGCCTCTACTTCGAGCCTTTGGACGAAGAGAGCGTACGGGATATCCTCGAGAACCAGGGAATCGACCGGACGTCGGTGATCTGTCAGTTCGGAGGCCAAACCGCGATCAATCTTGCCGAGCCACTGGCGCGGGCCGGGGCGACGATCATCGGCAGCGGGGTCGACGCGATCGACCTTGCCGAGGACCGCCGTCGCTTCGAAGACTTTCTGATGCACCTGGGCGTTCCACAGCCGCCCGGTGGAGCGGTAACCACGGTAGAGGATGCGATCACCGTGGCCGAGAACATCGGCTATCCGGTCCTGGTTCGGCCGTCGTACGTCCTGGGCGGGCGAGCCATGGAGATCGTTTACAACGCCGAGGAGCTCGTCCGCTACGTGAGCGCGGCGACCGAGGTGTCGCAAAAGCGGCCGGTCCTGGTGGACAAGTACCTGGAAGGTCGCGAGGTCGAAGTCGACGCGATCTGCGACGAGGTCGACGTCCTGATCCCGGGGATCATGGAGCACGTTGAGCGGGCCGGGGTCCACAGCGGCGACAGCATCGCGGTGTATCCCGCTCAGAGCCTGACCGACGCGGAAGAGGCGACGCTCGTCGACTACACCGTGCGGATCGGGCGCGGCTTGAAGGTCAAAGGATTGATGAACGTCCAGTTCGTGATCTTTCAGGGCCAGGTGTTCGTGATCGAAGTGAACCCGAGGGCGAGTCGAACGGTACCCTTCCTTTCGAAGGTGACTGGCGTACCGATGGTTCGGGCCGCGACCTGGGTCTCGCTCGGCCGCGGGCTACGCGAGCAAGGCTTCGAGACCGGGTTATGGCCGAAGCAATCGCTGGTGGCGGTCAAAGCGCCGGTGTTTTCGATGGCGAAGCTGGTCGGGGTCGACACCTACCTGGGACCGGAGATGAAGTCGACCGGTGAGGTCATGGGAATCGATCGGACCTACCGGGCGGCGCTGACCAAGGCGCTGATCGCCGCCCGGACGATGCTCCCGGCCTCGGGAAGCCTCCTGCTCAGCATCGCCGACCGAGACAAGCCGGAGGCAGCACCGCTGATTCAGCGCCTCGGCGCCCACGGGTACCAGTTTTACGCCACCGCGGGCACCGCCCGGTTGATCGAGACGCTGGGGCTCGCGGTGGAGGGAGTGACCCGAAAGCTCCAGGAAGGTCATCCGAACGTGGTGGACGCGATCGAAGCCGGCCTGGTCCAAGGCGTGGTCAACACGGCCACCGGAATCCGGACCCCCACCCAGGACGGATACGCCGACGGGTTTTTCATTCGACGCGCGGCCACCGAGCGCGGACTGGCGTGCTTCACCAGCCTCGATACGCTCCGGGCGGCGGTCGATTCGCTCGACGATCGGTCTCGACAATACTCAGTCGCACCACTTGGCGAGTATCTGGCTTCCGGGCAGCCATCACCGGTCGAGGAGGGTCTCCAAAAGTGAAGCTCGCCCTCGCCTCGGTTATCTCGAATGAGGAGATCGCCGGTGGCGTCTTCGTGATTCGCCTCGAAGAGCCTGACCAGGCGAAAGCGATTCAGCCAGGTCAGTTCGTTCACGTGCGTTGCGGCTCGGCCGACGATCCCCTGCTGCGTCGGCCGCTCAGCGTGCTGCGAACGGGCGCCAGTCCGGCGAACCGGCTTCCCCTCGGTCAGTACGAGGTGCTCTACGACGTGGTCGGTCGCGGCACTGATCTGCTCAGTCGAGCCCGGGCCGGCGATCTGCTGGACGTGCTGGGTCCCCTCGGGCAGCCTTTCAAAATCGAGCGAAACACGCGGCGCCTGCTCCTGGTGGGTGGGGGCGTCGGGATCGTCCCCCTCGTCGCGCTCGCCGAGGTGGCGATCCGACGCGACGTCTCGGTTACCCTCGCCTGCGGCTTTCGTGACGCGTCGAAGGTCTTCCCGTCCGATCGGCTTCCCGCCGAGGTCGAGTACCTGATCGCGACCGAGGATGGAAGCGTGGGATACTCCGGATTCGTGACCGGCCTTGCTGGCGAGCACGTCGGATGGGCCGATCAGATCTGCGCCTGCGGCCCAGTCGCGATGCTCCGGGCCCTGGCGAAGCTGGAGCGACCGAGGACTTTGCCGATTCAGATCGCGATGGAAGAGCGGATGGGCTGCGCGATGGGCGTTTGCCTCGGGTGCGTTGTGCCGACGCGCCACGGACCGAAGCGGGTGTGCCGCGATGGCCCGGTCTTCCGGCTCGAAGAGATGGGGTGGACGTGAGTAGCCTCCGGGTGAACCTTGCTCCCGGTCATCCGAACGATCTCTGGCTGAAGAACCCGGTGATGACCGCGTCGGGAACCTTCGGCTACGGGACCGAGTACGCGAAGCTGATCGACGTGAACCGCCTCGGCGCCGTCGTCAGCAAGGCGATTACCTTACGCCCCCGCGATGGGAATGACCAGCCCCGAATCGCGGAAACGCCCGCTGGCATGCTGAATGCGATTGGTCTCCAAAACGTCGGACTGGATGCCTGCGTTCGGGAGAAGGCGCCAGTTTGGGCGACCTGGGACGTGCCGGTGATCGCGAACGTGGCCGGGTTCACCCTCGAGGAGTATGCGACGGTTGTCGAGGTTCTGTCGGCCACGCCGGGGGTGGCGGCGATCGAGCTGAACATCTCCTGCCCCAACGTCGAGTCCGAGGGAAAGACCTTCGGGCTGGCACGCGCTGACGCCGCGGCGGTCACCGCCGTCGCCCGCGCGGCGTGCGAGGTGCCGCTGATCGTCAAGCTCTCGCCCAACGTGACCGACATTGCCGAGATCGCGCGCGCCGTGGTCGACGCCGGTGCCGACGCGCTGTCGCTCATCAATACAATCCCCGGCATGGTGATCGACGTTCGTCGAAGGCGCCCCTTCCTCGCCAACCTGACCGGCGGCCTGTCCGGTCCGGCGATTCGTCCGATCGCGGTCCGGATGGTCTGGCAGGTGGCGCGGGCGGTGCGGGTGCCGATCGTCGGCCTGGGCGGTATTCGATCCGCGGACGACGCACTGCAATTCATCATGGCGGGAGCGACCGCGGTGCAGATTGGCACCAGCACCTTTGTCAATCCACGGACGGCCATCGACGTGATCGAAGGGATCGAAGCCTATCTAGAGCGCGAGGGGATTGGCGACGTGAACGAGCTCGTCGGCATCGCCGGCCAGTCGGCGCCGACTTGACCGCTGGGTCACCCATGCGGGAAGGTCTCAGCCCGGAGCGACAGCGGGAAGCGCGACGGCTGGCAACCCGAAGGCGATTGTTGTTTCTTGGGCAGCTCGTTCTCGGCGTGGTGTACCTGCTGGCGATCACCCTGAGCGGAACGGCGGCTCGCCTCCGCGATGGAGTGGCTGGGCTACCCGGTGGCACGGGCGGGACGGTCGCGGCCTATTTCCTGGTCCTCTGGGTCGTCTACTCGATCCTGTCGTTCCCGTTCAGCCTGGTCGGCGGTTGGACTTTACCCCGAAGCTACGGGCTATCGGTCCAGACGCTCGGCCAGTGGCTGGTCGATTGGCTGAAGGGCGAAGGAATCGGCCTGGTGTTGGGTCTGGCCGTCGTCCAGGTGACCTATGCCCTGCTGCGCGTGACCCCAGAATTCTGGTGGCTGATCGCCGGGGTCCTCTACCTGACGTTCGTCGTGATCCTGGCGCAGGTCGGCCCGGTGCTGCTGTTGCCGCTGTTCTTCAAGCTGACGCCGCTGGATCGTCCGGAGCTGGCCGAGCGCTTGCTGGCCCTGGCCCGCCAGGCCGGAACGCGGATCCAGGGCATTTATCGACTGAATCTGAGCGCGAAGACCACGGCGGCCAATGCCATGCTCGCCGGCCTGGGCCGAACCCGGCGGGTGATCCTGGGCGACACCCTGTTAGATAGCTATACCCCGGCCGAGATCGAGGTCGTCTTCGCGCACGAGCTGGGACACCAGGTCCATCACGACATTCCAACGTTGATCGTCGGGCAGGCGGCAGTGACGCTCGTCGCGCTCTACCTGGCGAATCTGGCGCTGGTGGCGGGCGCGCGGGCGTTCGACTATCGTGGCATCGCCGACGTCGCGACGATGCCCCTGCTTGCCCTGGTGCTGGGAGCGGTTGGCGTCATCACCACTCCCCTGGTAAACTGGGTGTCGCGACGAATGGAGCGCCGGGCGGACTGCTACGCGATCGAGACGACGCGGGCGCCGGCGGCCTTCAAGTCCACGATGATTCATCTGGCGAATCAGAACCTGGCGGTTTATCGTCCGGCGACGTGGATCGAGGTCCTCTTTTACGATCATCCGTCGATCGCTCAGCGGGTAGACCTGGCCGAACGCTTCGAGCGAGACGGACGGTGTGGTGGTTGATGGGAATGTGGGGTGGTCGGCATGTCGTTTCCCCTTCGTCAAGTCGCGGTCACCGGGCTCCTCGCGGTCCTGGCGTTGGTCGGCGTCTCGTTTGCCCGGGTTGTCATCGTGGAGTACCAGCTTCACCTTCAGAAGCAGGCACTAGAGCGAGGGGTCGCGAATCTGCAATCTGACAATCAGGCACTCGAAATAAAGATCGCCTACCTGCAGACCGATCCAGCGATCGAGGCTCTGGCACGCGAAGAGCTGGGTTGGACCATGCCCGGCGACACCGCGGTCGTCGTGTCGGGGACGCCCTCGCCAGCGCCCTCGATGACGCCGGTCGCCCCGGACTCGTCGCGGGCGGTCCACGCGTCGTGGTGGGACGGCGTGAAAAAGGTGCTGACGCTGCCCTGATGCACGCTCCACGGCACCCGAACGATGGCCGGATCATTGTTTGCCCGGAACTGCTCTCAGCTCGAGCCACGATGAAAACCACCTGGATGTGCCCCGCACATCCAGGTGGTTTTCATCGTGGCATTCCTTCAGTGGGCGAGTCGATTCGCCGAACGGGAGAGATCTGGAGTCGTGCTGGCACGATAGGCGGCGATTTGGGCCTCGGCCGCGTCCAGACGTGCCTGAAGCTGGGCTTCGAATTGTCGCAGCAGATCTAGCATCTGCTCGGCCTGGCCCTGGAGCGCGGATTTCGTCTCGACGAGTTGGTCTTCCAGCTCCCTGGCGATGTCAGTGGCCATCCTTCCCTCATTGTCCGCTCAATTTCGTTGGTGCCACGGGAGGCCATTTTCCGCCGACGGTCGTCGGGGGTGATAGTCGATCCACCACCTGCCCAGCCACCACGCCCCCTCGAACGACTACCACCCCACGTACACCGACCAGAGCCGATTTTACGCGGCCCTCCGGGGTAAGTCGATTAAAGGTGGCGACGGGATAGTTAAGCGTCGATAAGAGATTGCCGGTGCCCGAGCGCGGGACGTGCTATCATGGAGGCAATGATTGGTGAGAGTTGAATGACCAAGAAGCGAGCGCGACGTGGTCGCGTGGTTCGAACCACCGAGGAGAAGTTGACCATCCGGCGCGGTAAGCGCCACCATTTCGTGATTATCAGCGTGCTCGTCGCGCTGGCGAGCGTGGCGCTGGTCGTCGCCGGGTTCTTGAGTTATTCGGTCCCGTCGAACAGCCCGGCACCCAGCCCAACCATCAGCGCGCCGGCGGGCCCACTGGGCTCGGCAAGCTCGCTGAGTGGCGTGGTCATTCCGATCTCATGGTGAGGCGCGCCGTCTTTCACGGACCAATCAATTCTTCGACCTTGGCGAGCAGCGCGAGCGGGCTGTAGGGCTTCGTCATGTAGCCATCCGCTCCGACTTCCGCCCCGACGTCCCGATCCGCGTCACGGGTATTCGCGGTCAGCATGACAACCTTGGCTTTCGCGGTCTCCGGCGATCCTTTGATCAGACGACATGCCTCGTATCCGCTCACCCGCGGCATGCGGATATCCATGAACACCAGATCGGGGTGCTCACGCCGTGCGACTTCGAGCGCTTCTTGTCCGTCGTTTGCCTCGAAGACGTCATAGTCCGGCCCCAACGTCAGCCGAACCAGCCGACGCAACCCCATGTCGTCGTCGACCAGTAGAATCTTTGGCACAACCACCACTCTCCGGACGGCGGCCAGAATCCCTGCCGATACGGCTCCGTCTTTTCCATCCCACAACGTCAGGGTATCAGCCATCCGTCCGGCAGTCAAGAATCAGGTTCAGGGAAGTTACTCAGATGCGTCGGTGACCTGGCCGGGGAGCGCGGGCGTCTCGCCCGCCCACGTCAGGGCGCCCGGACCGAGCGAGACACCCGCGCTCCCGGGTTGCTTGCTTTCCGACGAGTCCGTGGGATACCGGATCAGAGATTCGCGAGGATGCCGTCGATCGTCGCGATCGATTCGTCGACCTCGGCCTGGCCGATGATCAGCGGCGGCACCATGCGGACTGTCTTTGGCCCGGTCGGGTTGAGAATCAATCCGCGCTTGAGCGCGTCGGACACCACTTTGGCCGCGCTCTCGGCCTTCAGGTCGAAGGCGATCATCAATCCGATTCCGCGGACCTCTTCGATGACGTCGTGCTTCGCCTGGAGCATCCCAAGCTGGCTCAGAAAGTAATCTCCGAGCTCGGCGCTGTGGCCGGCGAGATTCTCCTGGAAAATGGTCCGGATCGTCGCCACCCCGGCCGCGCAGGCGAGCGGCCCGCCACCGAAGGTCGAGCCATGGTCTCCCGCGGTGAGGATGCTGCACGCCTCCTTGGCCAGAAACGCCCCGATTGGAACGCCACCGGCGAGCCCCTTGGCCAGCGTGTAAACGTCGGGCTCGATGCCATGGTGCTCGAAGGCCAGGAACTTGCCGGTCCGTCCCAGCCCGCACTGAATCTCATCGAAAATGAGCAAAAGCCCCTGTTCGTCACACCAGCGGCGGACGCCGACGAGGTAATCGTGGTCGGCCGGATGGACTCCGCTTTCGCCCTGCACCACTTCGAGCATGATCGCGCAGGTCTGAGGCGTCGTCGCCGCCTTCAGCGCGTCGAGGTCGTTGAACTCGACCGACGCGAAGCCGTCGGGCATCGGAGCAAAGGGCTTGTGATACTTTGGCTGGCCGGTTGCCGCCAGTGTCGCGAGGGTGCGGCCGTGGAATGAGTTCGACGCGGTGATAACGCCGTAAGCGCCGTCACGCTGTAAGTGCCCCCATTTCCGTGCCAGCTTGAGGGCGCCTTCGTTCGCCTCGGCGCCGCTGTTGGC
>JBOGTX010000183.1:0-4145 GCA_050695695.1 Chloroflexota bacterium | reverse complement strand
ATGGCCGGTAACGCATCGGATGTTCTCATCGATGTGATCCACGATTGGGGAGTTGACGTCGTCTTCGGCCTGCCGGGTGACGGCATCGACGGCGTCATCGAGGCGCTGCGCGAGGCGAAGGACCGCGTCCGTTTCATCCACGTGCGCCACGAGGAGGCCGCGGCCTTCATGGCGTGCGCCTACGCCAAGTTCACTGGCAAGCTCGGCGTGTGCCTGGCGACCTCGGGGCCCGGCGGCATCCACCTGCTCAACGGCCTCTACGATGCCAAGCTGGACGGCCAGCCGGTGCTGGCGATCACCGGCATGCAGGCCCACGACCTCACCGGCACCCACCAGCAGCAGGACGTCGAGCTCGACAAGCTCTTCGCGAACGTCGCCGTGTACAACCAGCGGGTGATGGGGCCGACTCACGTCGAGAATGTCGCCGAGCTCGCCTGCCGCACCGCCCTGGACTGTCGGGGGGTCGCCCACCTCACCATCCCGACCGATTTCCAGACCGCCCCGGCCAACCGCAATCGCTCGCCGCGCAACATCCCCCATCACGTCTCCGAGGTCCCCGCCCACAGCGCCCACCTCCCGACCCAGGAGTCGTTGCAGCGGGCGGCAGACATCCTGAACGTTGGTCACAAGGTCGCGATCCTGGCGGGGCGGGGCGCGCTCGGAGCGACCGACGAGCTCGAGCGGCTCGCCGAGCTACTTGCCGCGCCGATCATCAAACCCCTCCTGGGGAAAGCTGCCGTGCCCGACGAGAGCCCCTACACCACCGGCGGCATCGGCCTGCTGGGCACGCGCCCCTCCCAGGAGGCGCTCGAACACTGCGATTCCCTGCTGATCGTCGGCTCGACGTTTCCCTACATCGAGTTCTACCCCCGCCCGGGACAGGCGCGGGCGATCCAGATCGACACGAACCCCACGCGAATCGGCCTGCGCTACCCAGTCGAGATCGGCCTGGTCGGCGACAGCCGCCGCACCCTCCTGGCCCTGCTGCCGCTGATCCAGAGAAACACGAACCGCGATTTTCTCACCCAGGCGCAGGATGGGATGCAGGACTGGTGGAAGCTCGTCGACGACCGGGGTACCCGCCAGGACGTGCCGATGAAGCCCGAGGTGGTGGCCCACGAGTTGAACCGACGGTTGCGGGATGACGCCATCGTGATCACCGATAGCGGAACGGTGACCACCTGGTGGGCCCGCCAGATCCGGGCCCGGCGAGGACAGATGTACGCGCTGTCGGGCATGCTCGCGACGATGGCCAATGGCCTGCCCTACGCCGTCGGCGCCCAGGTCGCCTACCCCGACCGCCAGGTCGTCGCCTTCGTCGGCGATGGCGCCTTCTCGATGCTGATGGCCGAGTTCTCGACCGCGGTCAAGTACAAGCTGCCGATCAAGGTGATCGTGATCAAGAACAACGTTCTGGGCCAGATTCGCTGGGAGCAGATGGTCTTCCTTGGCAACCCGGAGTACGGGGTGAGCCTCGAGCCGATCGACTTCGCCCTCTACGCCCGCGCCTGCGGAGGCACCGGCTTCTGCATCGACGATCCCAAGACCTGCGGGCCAATTCTCGATCAGGCCCTGGCGACGCCCGGACCGGTGCTGATCGAGGCGGTGGTCGATCCCTTCGAGCCACCGTTGCCGCCGAAGATCACCCCCGAGCAGGCGGTCAAGTTCGCCGAGGCGCTCGCCCGGGGCGAGCCCAACCGCGAGAAGATCGTCCTGACCGTGGCCTCCGATAAGGTCCACGAGATCGTCTAACCCTTGCCGAACGTGGGGGAGGAGGCCCAGCGTGATAGCCAGGCTAGTCGTTCAACTAATAATCGAGCAATACTACCGAGCGATCAACGCGAAGAACATCGATGCCATCGTGGACGTGTTCGAGCCAGATGGAACCTTTCAGTATCCGGAATCACCGCCAATCCGCGGCCGGGAGGAAATCCGGAGGGCGGAGGAGCGGATCCTGGCCCCAATTGATGAGATGACGCTGACACCGGATCAGATGTTCATCGTCGGTGATCGAGCGGCCGTGAAGTTCACGATGCGGGTGAAGGCCAAGAACGGCCGGTCGGCGACCATGGAGGGTATCGATACTTTCCAGATCAACCCGGATGGCAAGATTCAGAGCGTCAGCGTTTACTACGATGCCAGTGCCCTGGCGGGACTGGTCAATCCCGCGTCTGGCGCTTCGAAGCGATGAGGTCACGACGACGAAGCAACCGGCCCACCAGGACCCCTGGCTGCCTGTCGGCGCCGCTGGACCTGGCGCGTCGGCGCTGATCCGGACCGGGCGACGGCGATCCGTGGCGCGGGCTGGGAACGAGCTCCGGGCGAAGGATGGTCGTGGCGACCGCGTGGGTTAGTGCGAGAGGCGCGCCGCCACGGCATGACCTCGTCTCATCCCGGTCGAAAGACCATGCGGCAACGCGGATCCCCTTTACCCTGGCAGTCGGGTTCACTCACCTGGATCGCGTGGCCGGTCAGGGAAGAAAGCGACCCGGTGAGAAACCCGCGAATCCAGTGGCACGTCGAGGTGGTCGCCTGGCCATGCCAGGCCAGCGCCTCGAAGTCGTTGGCGAGCAGCGCTTCGCCGACGAACCGATCGTCGACCTGCAGCGCGACGATGGTCGCCCACCCGAAGACCTGCAGGTCATAAAACCGCGCGCGAACGAGCGCGGGGGTGAGCGAAAGGCCAAGGGAAGCCACCAGTGCGGGCACGCCCGCGGCCGCCTGATCGCCGGCGTTTTCACCGGCCTGGAAAAACAGCGCTTCAGCCCGGTCGCCCAGTGACTCGACCAGCAGCTTGTGCGTGTCCCCGAGGAAGGGGCGAGCCATCACGACGACCGGGGTGCCGGCAACACTCAGTCGGTCTCTCTCGAACGCTGCCAGGCCGGCACCAGGCCCTTCCGTTGCGATCATCCTGACTCCGGGAACCTGCGTCAGTGCAGCGACAACGCGCTCGGGTGTTTCGTGCGCATTGGTCTGATCGAGGACGACCGCGCCCAAGAACCGCTGCTGCGTGGCGTCCCAAAAGGTGTAGAGCAGCGACAGCGTTACGCCGAGGGCGCTTGCCGCCAGGCGAATCGCCTCGAAACGGTCGATGGCATCGGTGCTCACGTACAGACTGCTCAGCGATCGGTGTGGCGCCACGTACATGAGCGGCAAGGGCAGGTCAACGGATTGCCCTGGGGAGTTTGACTGCAATGCCAATGTCCCTCCTGATCCAAAACCGTCGTTGCTGGTGGAATCTCTTCATGACCGATGCAGGATGCGCGACGAGGAGACTCCGACCGTCCGCAATGTAATCGCGTGCTACGTTTCTCCGCCTGACGAATCCGCATCTTAGCGAGCGTTTCTTTGAGGTAGCGGTGGTAGCCTTCCGGGCTCATCCAGCCCTGGGGACGGGCGGTCCGCTCGAGTCGAGCTCCGACGCCGCGAGCCAGACGAACTGATTGGTTTTGCTGGTCAACCGCCGTACTCGAACGCGATGCGTCCCTTCGTGCTCCTCGCGTACCCGGCCAATCCTCTCGTCTGGAAGCCTGGCGCAATCGCCCGGCGCGATTCGTGGCGAGGTGCTCGCCGGTGCCCCCATCGCCGCCCTTCCCTCCAAGCTGCTCACGCCCGGAGCCTCTCTCAAGTACCAAGGAATCCGCCTTCTGGCCTCGCGTGAATTCGGGAATCGCACGTGGCGTGCCGGTTCCGACTCGCAAGGAGAATCGCCATGGTGATCGAGTGGCAGGCGTGATAACCCGACGACGGTGGTTACTTCGGCAGATACATCTCGAGCTGGATATTGTCCGGGTCGCGAAAGACCAGAACGGCGCCGCGGCCGCTTTCGCCGGGCAGCTCCCCGACCTTTTCGAGACCCAGGAAATCGGAATACCACGCGGTGCTTTTCGCCAGATCGCGCACGGTGAGGGCGATGTGGTTGACGCGGATGAACTCTGCCATTGGTTACCTCCGCTCGGGACCGGTTGGTGCCTCACGCAGCGCCATCGCGAGAATCTCGGCCAGGTGGAGCGACCGGCGGCCGGTCGCCTGAGCGATCTGCTCGCGACAACTGAAACCATCGGTGATGATGAGGGTGTCCGGGGCAGCCGCGCGCGGCGCGGGTAGCAATACTCGCTCGCCCGCCCCGATCGAGACCTCGTAGT
>JBOGTX010000182.1:0-4336 GCA_050695695.1 Chloroflexota bacterium | reverse complement strand
GCATGGAACACCGTGACGATCCCGACGACGACGGTGAGCGCGAACACCACCTACTGGATCGCCGTCCTTGGACCGAGCGGGACCGGCACCCTGGCGTATCGGGACACGACGGGCGGGACCAAGACCGAGGCGAGCCGCCAGACGACGTTGAGCGACCTGCCCACAAGCTGGACGGCCGGAGCAGCGTCCTCGACCGCCCCCCTCTCGGCCTACGCGACCGTTCGGGTCGCCACGCCGCTGTTCGGCGATACGGCGATCGCGCCGAACCAGGATCAGCAACCGGCAGGGGTGGCCGAGGCCTTCCGCTCCACCTCCACGACGAGCGGCACGACCAACCAGATCAGCCTCTACCTGGATGCGGGCTCGACGGCGCCCCAGGTGAGCGTCGGGCTCTATGCCGACAGCAGCGGCACCCCCGGGAGCCTCCTCGCCACCGGGACGGTGAGCAGTCCGGTGGCCGGGGCTTGGAACCTGGTGACGATCCCCAGCACCGCGATCAGCGCGAACACTCCCTACTGGATCGCGATCCTCGATTCGGGGAGCACCGGCGCGGTGGCGTTCCGCGACACCGCCGGGGGCGGGGCAAGCGTCACGAGCAGCAGCGGCACCTTGACCAGTCTGCCCGCGACCTGGTCGTCGGGTTCCAGCTTCAGCACGTCGCCCTTATCGGCCTACGTCGCGCTGGTCGGGGGATCGACGACGACGACGTATACGTACGATCCGGTGGGCAACCGGCTGACCAAGAATGCCACCGGTTACACCTATGACCGGGCCGATCGAATCCTCACCGCCGGCAGCACCAGCGACACCGTGAACGCCAACGGCAACCTGACCAATCGGGGGACGGACACGTTCGCGTACGACCAGGCGAATCGCTTGACCGGCGCGACGGTGAGCGGCGTAACCAGCACGAACACCTACGACGGGGACGGCAAGCGGGCATCGCAGACCGTCGGATCGACAACCACGAGCTACCCCTACGACGTGAATGGTTCCCTGCCCAACGTCCTGACTGATGGGACGTTCAAGTATATCTACGGGCTGGGGCTGGCCTATGCTGTGGATTCGAGCGGGAATGTCCAGGTCTATCACACCGATGGGCTGGGCTCGGTCCGGGCGATCACCGATGGCTCGGGCAACCTGATCCAGACCGATGAGACCGACGAGTTCGGCATCCCGACCAGCCCGCAAGGGACGAGCCCCCAGCCGTTCGGGTACACCGGCCAGCAGGCGGATGGGAACGGTCTGGTCTATCTGCGAGCGCGATATTACGATCCGACGAGCGGGCGATTCCTCAGCCAGGATCCGCTTCGGGGCGCCTTCGCCGACCCTCAAACCCTCAATCCTTACGCCTATGCCGGGAACAATCCACCCACGCTGGCCGATCCGACCGGGCTGGATGGCGAGGTGCCGGGTCTCGAAGGGGCCGTCGAGGGCGAAGGCGCCGCGATCGAGCGGTGGATGCAGGGGACGCTGCCGGGGTTCGAGACAGTAGCCCCGTCAGGTTCCGCGACCGGATCGCCGGCTGAGACCGAAAGCGATGCTGCCCTTGGTCAAGGCCAGGTGCCCTACGGGGCAACCGACCTCAGTCAGAAGGCAATCGCGTTTCGCCTTGAATCCGGTGGATATGCCGAGCGGAATGTCGCGGTCTTCGAGTATGATGTTGGCGGGGACCTGACGTATGAAGTACAGTTCAGCGTGCCCCGCGTCAAACCTGCTGAGCAGGCTGTCTGGGAGAAGCTTGCCTACGATCGAGTGACGGTGTCCCAGGTAACCAGAATCTACTCAGAACTTGAGCCATGCAGTCCAGGTGGATGCAAGGAGTGGATCGCTAGTCGGTTCCCCGGTGCCAGCACCTCTTGGAGTTTTGAGTACAATAGCATAGGTCGTCTTGCTCGGTTGAAGGCCCCGAGGGGACTTTATAGGTAGACAGGGGATGGCGAACGACCACGATCGGGTATGCTGAGTTGGCGCGCTGGTTCGGTGAGGCGAATGTCATCCGGTTCTCGGATGAGGTGCTGCGAACCTTTCACCTTCCCGATGGCGCGAAGGAGACGCTGCGCAGCGTGGGCTTGCCGACGTTCGTGGGTCCGGTCTCGTGTCCGCTCTTCACGTCGAGCCTCGCGCGCGATGGCAGCATCCGCGCCGAATTTGCGCGGCCGGGGGCCCATTCCCGACTCTTCCGCATCGGGTCGACGGGTGACCAGCCGACGCGCGCTATTTGCGTGGACGAGACGTCCGGCGAAGTGGTCCTACTCTCACCCGACGAGAAAGGTCGGGATATGTTCCTGAACACTAGCCTCGGCGCCTTTGTCGAGTTTCTCTACGTCGTCAGCCGCGATCAATCATCCTTCCAAGGTGACACCGAAGAAGAAGTGACCGCGGCGAACCGATTGCTCGAAGCGGAGTTGCGCGCGATCGACGCGCGAGCCTTCGAGAGCGACGTGAATTTCTGGCCGCGGTTCATCGAGCGATTGAGCACCTGAGGGCCGCTGACCGGGGGAGCGATTCCCCCACGGCGATCGAGAGGAGAGCGTTCTGCCGTTTGAATTGGCCAAATCACGCGCGAGCTGGCGCGCATCTTCCTGACTATAATACTCCGCTTGCGTTGTATTATGGTGTATGCTAACCTTCGTCGTGGAGAGGAGGCCGGATGAAGGAAGTCACGATCTCCGCTCGCATTCCCGAGGAGTTGAGTCAGCAGATTACCCTGATCGCGCAGGCGTTGCGGCGTAACCGCTCCTGGGTCATCGAAGAGGCCCTGCGCGGCTACATCGAATCGGAGAAGCAGTTTATCGAAGCCGTCGAGGAGGGGATCCGCGCCGATAACGCTGGCGACACCGTTCCCCATGAAACGCTGATGGGCGAGATCGACGCTTTGCTCGCTCGCTACCCTACGAACGAGACATAGTGCGGATTCTCTGGTCGGCGCCGGCTCGCCGGGATTTGCGCGCGCAGGTGTTCTACGTTGCCGAGCGCAGCCCGGACGCCGCGCGGAGGCTTCAGGCCACTATCCGACAAGGTGTCGAGGCGCTGACCGACTACCCGAATCGCGGGCGTCCCGGCCGCTACGAAGGGACCAGGGAGTTGGTCATCACCGGGACACCCTATGTCGTGATCTACCGGATCAAAGAAGCGAGCATCCGGATTCTGCGCGTGCTGCACGGCGCGCAGGAGTGGCCTCCGGCCGAGAGCTGAGGCCAGCTTCCCCCGTCCGCTACTCCTTGGGGCGGACTTCGACGCCGGCGTTGCGCTCCAGCGGGATGATCTGAGCGGCGGTGCCGCGCTTCCCGAGGCCGGCGCCCTGGGCCTCCTGGAGGAACTGCTCGGCCAGCGCCGCGGCCAGGGTGCGCACGGTGAGGGTCTTGCCCAGCTCCACCGCCAGGCCGACGTCCTTGTGCATCAGGTCGATCATGAAGCCGGGCTCGAAGTCGCGCCGCAGCACCGCCTGGGACGTGCCGGTCAAGGTGCGGCTGCCCGCCGAGCTATTTCCGCACACCTCGACCAGCACCTTCGGATCGATCCCGAACTTCGTCCCCAGCACCAGCCCCTCGGAGACGCCGACCGCGTTAATCGCCGACATCATGTTGTTGATGATCTTCACCACCGCGCCGTGGCCAACCGGACCGATGTGGTAGATTCGCTGGCCCATCGCCCGCAAGGCCGGCATCACCCGTTCGAGCGCCGCTGCCGAGCCGCCAACCATGATCGAGAGGGTGCCATCGCGGGCGCCGGTCGTGCCGCCGCTGACCGGCGCGTCAAGGTAGTCGATCCCCTTCTCAGCCGCCGCGGCCGCGATCTTCTGATGGGTACCCGGATCGATCGTGCTCATATCGACCAGCACGCTGCCCGGCCGCGCCCCGGCGAGGACGCCATTTTCGCCAAGGTAGACCTTGGCGACGTCGGCCGGTCCCGGCAGGCACGAAAACAAAACCTCCACCTGCGCGGCGGTCGCCTTCGGCGAATCGGCCGCCGTCGCGCCCTCGGCCACCAGCTCGTTCACCGCGGCCTGGCTGCGGTTGTGCACGGTGAGCGGAAACCCCGCCTTGAGAAGGTTCCGCGCCATCGGCTTGCCCATGTATCCCAGACCGATGTAGCCAACTGACAAAGCCATCGTTCATCTCTCCTTTGCGCTTCTCAAAAGAACATCTTGGCTAGGCCGAGAATGCCCTGCTTCCAGGGGACGCGGTGCGAGACGCCGGAGCGGTGCTCGAACGTCGCGAGGTTGCCCAGATACCACTGGTAGTTTCGGACCAGCGCGTCCTGGTTCGAGTACTTCGGCGCGTACCCCAGCACGCGCTCGGCCTTCTCGATCGAGACGAACGAGTCCTTGGCG
>JBOGTX010000181.1:0-4358 GCA_050695695.1 Chloroflexota bacterium | reverse complement strand
CGGCGGACGTGGCCATCGCGGTTGGCGAGACGGCCGCGGGCGCGCCGGCTCCGGCCGCCGGGGCGCCGGATGGACGGATCACGCTAACTTCGTTCCCGCCCTGATCGACGACGTAAATCGTCGTTGCACCGGGAACCGTGACACTGGTTAGCGCGATTGGCTTCGGACCGACCGCGACCGTTCCCACGCTGGTGCGCAGGGGAACGTCGAGGATCGAGACGTCGTTCGATCCGCTGTTCGCGACGAACGCGGACCGGCCATCGCTCGACATATTGATCGCCATCGGGTCATGTCCGACCGGAATGTCGCTGACCCGAGACCTGGTGATCAGATCGTACACGGAGACGGCGTTGGCGCCGGACGCGCCGTTCACGATGAAGGCGTACCGCCCATCGGGCGTGACGGCAACCGACCGGGCCGGGAATCCGACGTCGATCGTTTCCAGAACCTGATGTGTCGTGGCATCAATCAAGCTGATGCTATTCCCACTCGTGTTCGCGGTCAGCACCGCGGGTACTGCCTGCGAACCGGCGACCGGAGTTCCGGCCGGAGTCGCGGCGACGGCGGGTGCGGTGGTGGGCGCGACCGCGGACGTTGGCGGGACCGTGCTGGGGCCCGCCGGGGCGCAGGCTGCTGAGACAAGGGCCAGGCCGAGCACGCCGGCGACCCCGAGTCGTCTCAACCCTGGCCTGATGCGGATGCTCATGTGATGTGAGATCCTCCTGATACTCTGAATCGCGTGCAACGTCGACCGACCCCGAGCAACTCCCGACCGACGGCCTTCGTCACGGCGCGGACTCTCCCAGAGGCTGGGCCGGCCCGAGCCAGCCTTCAAGAGGCGCGCGCGCCAGGACCGGGTGCAAGTGCTATGCCAGTTCAAAAACAATTACAATTGATGTCGCCCTTCCGAGCGGTGAAAGCGCGCGCTCGGACCGGTCCATCAGTGATGTGGAGGAGGATGGTCGCATGGCTATTGTCGCGATCCTTGACTGCAACTTTCCGGGCACGGCGATCGAAGAAGGGATTGTCACTCGCACGGGAGCCGAATTTCGCAAAGGCGAGTGCGCGACTGAAGACCAGGTGATCGAGCTCGCGCGCGACGTCGACGCGATCATCGTTCAGTACGCGCCGCTTACCGCGCGGGTCATGGACCACCTTCCGCGGTGCCGATCGATGACCCGCTACGGTATCGGTGTCGACAACGTGGACGTCCCGGCAGCGACCGAGCGCGGAATCTGGGTGACGAACGTGCCAGGCTTTTGCGCGCACGAGGTGGCAGAGCATACCCTGGCGCTCGTGCTTTCCTTCGTTCGCCGTCTTCGGCGCCTCGATCGCTCGGTCCGGGAGGGCCAGTGGGAGACAATCGGGCTGATGCGGCCGACCCGTCGCATGGCCGCGTTGACCCTCGGGCTGATCGGTTTCGGCCAGGTCGCGCGGGCGGTCGCAACCTCCGCCCGTGGCTTCGGCACGCGGGTCATCGCCACCGCCCCGCGCACGACCGCGGAAACCATGGCGGACTACGGCGTGGCGAAAGTCAGCCTCGACGACCTGCTGAGGGAGTCAGACTTCGTCTCGCTCCATCTTCCGGCGGGCGCGCAGACGCGCCACCTGATCGACTCGCGCCGTTTGGGGCTGATGAAGCCAAGTGCCTATCTGCTCAATACGTCACGGGGCACCCTGGTCGACGAAGGCGCGCTGATCGAAGCGCTCCAGGCTGGACAGATCGCCGGCGCCGGACTGGATGTGCTGGCGAAAGAGCCTCCCACGCCGGATAATCCGTTGCTCGCGATGGAGAACGTCATCCTGACTCCGCACGCGTCATATTACTCGGATGACTCCCTTGCCTTCCTCCAAACCGCGGTGGCCGAAGAGACGGTTCGCGTCCTTCGCGGCGAGCGGCCACTCAACCCGGTGAATCCGGAGGTCGTCCCGCGCGCGTGGTAGCGGCGCGGGCGGCTCCGGTGAGGCGTGGTATGATGGGAAGGACATGAGGAGATCAGGGGCACGTCTCTTGAAAGATCGGCGATCGGCCGCTTGGGCGGCGGTTCTGGCGACGCGAGGCTAGCCGGATGGAACGGCGCTACCTGTTGGTCTGCCGGGGACCGACCTGCGCCTCGCAGGGCTCGGTCGAGGTTCGCGAAGCGCTACGCGCCGCGCTCGCGGCAGCCGGCGACACCAGCGTGGTGGTGTTGCCGTATACCTGCTTCGATCGTTGTGGCCACGGGCCGAACGCGGTCCTCTACCCCGATGGCGAGTGGTTCGAAGCGCTCGGCCTGGAAAACGTACCGGACCTCGTCGAGCACGTTCGCGGCCGGCAACCCGCGCCACACTTGATGGCCGCGGTGGATGAGCGTCAAGCCGAAGAGTATTATCAGATGTTCGAGGATGTGATTCCCGACCTGGAGGCCGAGGTGGCGCGCGCCGCGGAGCCGAAACGCCGTGACTGGCCAGGCGCGCTGCGGACTCTCTTTAGGAAGGGTTAGGCCAGGAAGGGTTAGGCTCGGTTCGCGAAGCGGAATCGCCGCTCAACTGGTCGACGACGTCGATCACACCCGGCACCCAGCGCGTCAGGTCGTCGATCGCCCAGCGCGTGGCCGTGGTGTCGACCCCGCCCCGCAGGGAGGCGATGCCCTGGTGGACGGTGACGTGGATCTGATCGGCGACCTCCGGACGCAGGGTCGCGCGCAGGCGATTCTCGATCGCGCGGGCAATCTCGGCGTCGGTATGCGGCACGCCGATCACGACGTCGAGGTCGTCGATCACATCCCGCGCCCCGTTCACCGACCGCGCGAGCGCGTCGACCGTTTGGCGAGTTGTCGGATCGGGGACCGTGCCGCGAAGGTGGATCACGCCGTCGATGGTCTGGACGTCGATCTTCGCCGGATTCGCCGTCGTCAGGCGGGTGACCGCCGAGACGACGTCGGCGGTGACGTCGGCATCGAAGCGGGGCAGAAACGGCCGGACCTGAAGTTGGTCGACGACCCGAACGACGCCGGGGATGCCTCTTGCGACGGCCACCAGCGACGCGCGAGCCAGTGGATCGGGAACCAGACCGGACAGAGTGACGGCACCGTGAGTCGTTGTGACCCCGATCGACAGGGTGATGAAGCGAACGTCCTGCTCGATCGCCTCACGGACCAACCGGGTGACGTCGGCGTCGGGGAGCGGTGGGTTCATCGCGCTTACCTCGGAATGCTGGCCGTGAGCGCGATAGGTGGCAATGGCCGTGCCGTCGACGGGAGGGAAGACGATGGTGCGCCGGTTGATCCGTCGCTGGAACGGACCGTCACGCCGATCCGAGGCGATCCAGGTGGTTCTCTGGGGCAAGGCCGACTGCGGCCTGTGCGATCGGGCGCTGACGATTTTAGAGCGCCTGAGCGACGAATATTCGCTCAAGGTCGAGAAGCGGGATATTCTGGCCGATCCGGTGGCGTACGAGCGGTTCCGCTTCGTGATTCCGGTCGTCGAGATCGAAGGCGGCGAGCGACTCGAAGGGAAGATCACCGAGCTGTGGCTCCGCCGCGCCCTGGACCGGGCGACTGGTCATTAAGCTGGGCGATCGAATGAGCTGGAAGGACCGCTGGGGCCGAATCGACCGTCTGGGCGATCCCGCGCGGTTCGTCCGCGATTTGGATCTCGCCCACGCGGGCCGGGAGGGTGCGCCCGCCGCGTCCCCGTTCTTCGGGTTCCTGGATGCGCGCGAAGGGAATCGGGTGCTCGACCTGGGCTGCGGTCTGGGCGGCGCGGTCCGGGCGCTGGCGCCACGCGTGGGAAGCGCCGGACGGGTGGTCGGAGTCGACAATAGCCTGACCGTGATCTCCGAGGCGCGCCGACGGACCGTGGAATCGGGCTTGCCGGTCGATCTCCTGGTGGGCGATGGCCGCCAGTTGCCCTTCCCCGACGATTCGTTCGACGCGTGCTTCAGCGCTGCGACGTTCACCCTGATCGCGGATCCATGCCAGGTCCTGGCGGAGATGGTGCGCGTCGCTCGCCCGGGTGGGCGCGTGCTCGTCAGCGCGGCTGACTTCGGATCGTGGGTCTTCGACGCGGCGGATCAAGAGCTGACGCGGCGGATCATGGCCTTCGCGTGCGATCACGAGACAAATGGCACGATCGCCCGGCAGCTTCGGCGCCTCTTCGTCGAGAACGACCTCGCCGACGTTCGGATGACCCTCCGGGCGAGCGCGTTCACGGATTACCGGTACATCCGAGACCTCTGGCTTGGCGCCTGGCTGGCTGGCGCGCGGAGCGCGGGTATCGTGACCGCTGATGAGGCGACGCGCTGGCTGGCGGATCTGGAAGAACGCGACGCGCGCGGCCTCTTCTTACTGGCGGGAATCGAGCTCACGACGTTCGCC
>JBOGTX010000180.1:0-2739 GCA_050695695.1 Chloroflexota bacterium | reverse complement strand
AGCTCGGCGACGCCAAGCTCCTCGGTGCCGTCGTGGAACGCCTCGATCAGGTCGATCGCGCGATCGAGCGACTGCACCGCGTAGTGGGACTCGTCGCGGCGAACGTAGCGCGTCTTGAGGTCCATCGTCGGCGCCAATCTCACAATGTGGGATGCCATCCCATTGGATACACGGCTGATTATAGAAGAGGGAGCGGGCGAGAGTCAAGAGTGATTTCGGCCTGACGTAGCGGGGTGGCCGGCGATCGCACGTTCATGATCCATGACCCATAATCTGTTGGGCAGGTCTCAGGCACTCTTCTCCCGGCCTTGAGCCGGTGAGGAGCCGAGGGTTTCGATTTTCTGCTTCCCATCGCCCTACAGTCTCATTGCCCTCGTCCCGTTTCTCATTGCGCTTCGTTTTGGCGCGGGCTACACTTGGACGAGGGTGAGCCGGGATTGGTTGGTGGCGTGACGGGGGCGAGCGACAGCGTGTCTGAAGCCCAGACGGCCGATGCCAGTCTGAATCGCGACGAGCGCGCGCTGCTGCGGGTCGCGCTCGACCTCGGCGCGGCCGAGGTTGGTGGACCACTGACCGAGGCCGAGCAGCGGCTTGCCGATCAGGCTCGGACGCCTTTCCAGTTGCCAGCGCCTTCGCTTCAGGATACCCGCGACGCGATCCTGGCCGGGGACGATCCCCTCGGGACGCGACTCTGTGAGATCCGACCCCCGGCGAGGCGTCGACACCAGGGCGCCATCTACACTCCTGCTTCGTTGGTTGGACCGATGCTGGATTGGGTTCTGGAGCGGAACCCCGATCGGCTGGTCGATCCGGGCTGTGGCAGTGGTCGATTCGCGGCGGGCGCGATCCGCCATCGGTCCGACCTACCGGTCGTCGCGGTGGACCTGGATCCCTTCGCGACGCTTCTCACCCGGGCGAATCTCGGCGTGCTGGGCGCGCGATCCGCGCGTGTGATTCAGGCGGACTACACGACCTTCGATTTGCCGCGAATCACTGGCCGGACGGCTTTCGTGGGAAACCCTCCTTACGTGCGGCACCACGATTTGTCGGCCGGGGCGAAGGCGTGGGTGGTGGCGGCGGGTCGACGGCTCGGTTATACCGTGTCGACGCTGGCTGGCCTCCACGTCTATTTCTATCTCGCGACCGCGCTGAACGCCCGGCCGGGCGACGTTGGCTGTTTCGTGACCAGTGCCGAGTGGCTCGACGTGAATTACGGCACGATCGTCCGGCGGCTATTCGTCGACGGCCTCGGTGGACAATCGCTGCATCTGGTAAATCCGCGCGCCGTTCCCTTCGCGGACGCGATGACGACTGCCGTGATTGCTGGCTTCGTGGTGGGAACGCCGAGCGAGCGAGTACACCTTCGCTTCGTCGCGGCGCCGAGCGACCTGGGTGATCTGAATGACGGCCGTGAAGTGGACCGGGCGCGCCTCGGGAGCGTGCAGCGATGGACCCAAATGATCACGGACCGCTCACGGGACGACCCTGGAGAGCCATTCGTTCCGTTGGACAAAATCGCGCGGGTCCACCGTGGCATCGTCACGGGCGCGAATGACTTCTTTATCCTCACTCGCGAGTCGGCAGGCGAACTCGGTCTTTTGGCTTGGTGTCGGCCGGCGATCACGCATGCCGAGGAAATCCTCCGATCGAACGGCCTGGTCAGAGACGGTGCCGAGCGGAGATTGCTTCTCGACGTGCCTGCCGATGTCGACCGGCGCGCGCACCCGGAGCTAGACGAATACCTGAGGCGCGGCGAGCAACCGCGCGGCGATCAGCCTCCGATCTCCCACCGCTACATCACGAGCCATCGGCGCCCATGGTGGTTTCTGGGCCGGACGCATCCGCCGCCGATCGTCGTCTCTTACATGGCCAGGCAAGCACCCGCCTTCGCGCTGAACCCCGATGGTCTGGCGATCATTAATATCGCGCACGGGATTTATCCAAACGAGGATCTGTCCGCCAGAGAATTGGCGAGCCTCACGGCGATCCTGAACAGGTCGCGCCAGTCATTTCGCGGCAGCGGACGCGTTTACCATGGCGGACTCGAAAAGTATGAACCGAGAGAGATGGAAGCCCTTCGCATTCCTACGCCTGCGTGATAGAATCGCGGCGCCCAAGGTGGTGACGGAGGACTCGGACGCCCCTTTCCGAAGCTTCCCGAGTGGCGCTAGCGCTTCGAAGCGTGGGCGCGTCGGTAGCGCGCGCTCGCGACAAGTCAGGCGAGTGAGGAACAACCGTGAGTCGGAAGCGGATCGCCCTGTACGCGGGACTGAGTATCTTGCCCTTGATCGCCGCGCTGTGGATCGCCGGGTTCGATCCAAACTACGTCCTCGGTAACTACGTGACGACCAGTACGGCGTTCGTCACCGGAAACCTGATCCAGGCCAGCGCCCCGGCCAATGGCGAGGTGACCCGGATCCTGAGTAACGTCGGCGATCCGGTCCACGACGGTCAGATCGTCGTCTACCTGGCGACTCTGCCCCAGCCCGGCAGTCAGCTGCCGATCATTCCCCAGGTCCGCGCGCCGGCCGCCGGGACAATCGTCCAACTCTCGGTGCTGGAAGGTCAGCGGGTCACGGTTGGCGAGCCGGTCGCGACGATCGCCGATCTGCGCGCGCTCTGGGTGGTGGCGGGGGTCGACCAGGGATCGTTTCATTCGGTCCAGATCGGTCAACGGGCCGACGTCTACATTCCGGCCCTTGACGAGACGTTCACCGGCAAGGTGAGCCAGTTGATGCC
>JBOGTX010000179.1:0-3825 GCA_050695695.1 Chloroflexota bacterium | reverse complement strand
ACTCTCAATCAACGAGACTGATGCCAGCGGTGAGGGCACTCCACTGATCGTACGGCCCTGCGATCTCCCTCTGGGTATCAACGGGACAACCAGGAACCTGGTGGCTTGTCAAACCTTGGAGCCATGTGGCTTACGATAGAGATTCAGGAAACGAAGCCCTCTGATATGGTCGGGGCGCCCAGATTTGAACTGGGGACCTCGTGGTCCCAAACCACGCGCGCTAAACCAAACTGCGCCACGCCCCGTCTCAGCCTATTGTACCCCCACCGAGGCCACTCGTCAAACCAGCCCAACAGGCGGACAGCCGTACCACGACCGGCTGGCCTTCGGTTGTCGTCGCGCCTCCCGGCCGAGCGGTGATCCAACCTCGTCGCGCGCTCGTAGTTCATGCTGAGAGGCCGCCAGGCGGCCCGGAGATCACAACCAGGAGAGATGCCCCATGTTGGATCCTCACTCGATGTCGCTTTTCACCACCAGTCGTCGCGGGTTGTTCAAGGTGACCGGGGCCGCCGGCCTGGGCCTGGCGCTGACCCAGCTCGGAACGCTCAGCGCGCTCGCCGCGGACCAGGAGTCGGTCGCCGACATCATCAACATCGCGGCCACGGCCGAGGCGCTCGCCGTCACTCTGACCGGCGCGGTGATCGCCGGCGCCGCTAAGTACGACGGCGGCAAGGGCCTGCCGACCAGCCTTGTCACCTGGGTCAAGGGCATTCAGGCCGAGGAGCAGGCCCACTACAAGTATCTCACCAGCGCCGGCGCGAAGCCGCTGACCCTTTCATTTACTGTCCCCCAGAACCTCGTTCCCATCACCAACGACTCGAAGGCGCTCCTCAACTTCGTGGTCGCCGCCGAGACGATCTTCATCGGCGCCTACATCGCCGCCGCCCAGGAGTTCGCCGAGCTCGGCCAGCCGACGCTGAGTAAGGTCGCGCTGCAGATTGCCGGCGTGGAGTGCGAGCACCGCGTCCTGGCCAATTATGGCACCGGCGCCATGCCGCCGAACAACCTCGGATTCGAGCAGGCGCTCTACCACGACGTTCACGAGGCCGCCGCCGCGGTCCAGCAGCTTGGCCTGCTCGGCACCAGCAACCCGGCCGCGACCCTGCACTACAACGACTTCGCCGGCTCGGTCGACAACGCCGGCGTCAGCATGCTCACGCCTTAAACCGGCATCGAGTTTCATGGAGCATCCCGTACCTTGCTCGCCATGGCGAGGAGACGCCTCTCACCCTGTCCCGCTCTCCCCGACGCGGAGAGAGCGACGACGAAGGGGAGACGATATACCAAGAACGGTCCTCTCCCCGCGCCGGGGAGAGGACAGGAGAGAGGTTTCCTCGCGGTGAGCAAAGCTCTGGACGCTTCCCAAGCGGGATAGCCAACCTAACCGTGCCGATCACCGAATGAAAGGATGAATCAACGATGTCAATCGAACGAGACCTGGCGGCCGCGGCCCAGCAATCCGAGAGTGTCAGCGACATCATCAACATCGCCTCGACCGCCGAAGCCATGGCGGTGACGTTGCTGGGCGCGGCGATCGCCGGCGCGTCCGGCTACGACGGCGGCAAAGGATTGGCCGCGCCCCTGGTCACGATTCTCAAGGCTGCCCAGGCCGCCGAGCAGGCTCATTACAACTTTTTGACTGGCGCTGGCGCCAAGCCCCTGACCTTGACGTTCAACATCCCCGATCCGAAGATCGCGACCGATAGCAAAACCCTCTTCAGCACGATCGAGGCGCTCGAAACCGCGTTCATCTCAGCGTACGAAGCCGCGGCGCTGGAGTTCGCGCAAATGAGGAGCCCCGGTCTGGTCAAGGTTGCCGTCCAGATCGGCGGGACCGAAGCGGAGCACCGCGCGCTGGCCCGGCTCGCCCAGGGCGACCCCCTTCCGCACAACGTCGCGTTCGAGGCCACCCAGTTCAGCACGGTCGGCGACGCGGCGGCCGCGCTCGAGAAGCTCGGCTTCATCGGGGGCTCGGGTACCCCGGTCAAGTACCAGGACTTCACCGGGAAAGTCGATTTCAGCGGCGTCATGAATCTGACTCCCGGCGGCGTCGCCGCTTCGACCGCGATGGCGGGTACGGCCCCGAGCGGCGGCGGCGCGATGCCGGCCAGCATGCCCCGAACCGGTGGAATTCCGCTCGGCGCGGTGATCGCGGCTGGCGCCGGTCTCGCGCTCGTGGGAACCGGGCTCCGCAAGGCGACGAAATAGGAGGCCCCGTCAGGACCGGGGTTTGGCGGCACCGCCTGCCGCCGAACCCCGGTCCTGACGGGCGGAACGAGGCGTTTGCTCTTGTCCGCGGCACCTGTTATGATCCGGGCCGTCCACCCAGCACGCGCCGTGGGGTATTGATGACCGCTTCGGGGTCAGACCAGGGTGGCGAGTCCAGCGGACCGACCGACGAAGTTCTGATCGCTCGGCTTGCCAGTCACGACTCCTCCGCCCTGGGGGAGCTCTACGATCGATACGGGCGCCTCGCCTACGGGCTCGCGTACCGGATGCTCGGCGATGCCGGCGCGGCGGAGGACGCCGTGCAGGAGGCATTTCTCGGGGTGTGGCGAAACGCGCCGAGGTTTGATCCGAAGCGGGGCGTGGTGCGGTCGTGGCTTTTGACGGCGGTTCGGAATCGCTGCATCGACGTTCTGCGCGGAACGCGCCGTTGGATCGAGGTGGACGATTCGGGTGACGTCGCGTTGCAGGTCGCCGCGCCGGACGACGTCTGGGAGAGCGTGCTTCGCGACCTCCAGGCGCGAGACGTCCAGCGCGCGCTCGCCGACCTTCCGGAAGAGCAACGCGCGACGATTCTGCTCGCCTATTTCAAGGGTTTGACCCACGCCCAGATCGCCGACCAGATGCACGTCCCGCTGGGAACCGTCAAAGGGCGCATGCGCCTGGCGATGGAAAAGCTGCGCGATCTGCTCGTCGGCGCGAGCGGCGTGGAACCGGCTGCCGAGGTCTGATGCGACAGGAACATCCCGAGGACTTGCTCGCCGCCTATGCCCTGGACGCTCTTCCCCAGGAGGAGCGCGAACGGGTCGCCGCGCACCTGATCGATTGCGCGCGCTGCCGCGACGCCACCACGCGGCTGCGCCAGGTGGCCGAGGTGCTCCCCTTGACGGTGACCGACCACGCGCCGCATCCAGACCTGCGAGATCGAATCGTCCGAGCCGCCGCGTCCACCCAGCAGGCACCTCCGCGCGCCACCGGTCAGGCGCGATCCTTCGCCCCCGTCCCCCGCCAGCCCGCGCTGTTCTCTCGGCTGAACGGGTGGCTCGTGGCCGCCGCGCTCATGTTGCTTTCGCTGGGCCTTGGCGCCTGGAACGTCTCGCTACACGGTCAGCTCAGCGCGCTCCAGTCAGGCCCGACCGCGCTCGCCGCGCTGGCGGCGACCGCCGATGCGCCCAGCGGGGCGACCGGAAGCCTATCCCTGGTCCCGGGCGGCCGCGATATCGTCTCGGTCGCGAACCTGCCGCCTCCATCGTCTGGCTTCGTTTACGAGGCCTGGGTCATCGATGTGAAGGGAGTGGCGCCGGCCGGCACCTTCGTGACGACCCCCGACGGCCACGCCGCGGTCGCGCTCACCGCACCGGTCGCGCCCGGCGACACGGTCGCCATCACCGCCGAGCCCGCGCCGGGTCGCCCAACTCCCACCGGTAAGGTGTTACTGAAGGGCGTGTCTTCTCCGGTGAAGAGCGCGAGCTAGCGCCGCCAGTCGTCATTGCCGGAATGGCTTCGCGAGCTGCTGTAGAGAATCGCGACGGTCGCCGCGCCGACGGCAACGTTGAGGAAGGCGATCACCGGCAGCTTGGCGGTGACGAAGACGTCGGC
>JBOGTX010000178.1:0-3351 GCA_050695695.1 Chloroflexota bacterium | reverse complement strand
CCGGCTGCCGCGACCCAGGCCCCCGCGGCGACTCAGGCGTCCGCCGCGGCGCCGACCCAGGCCGCGGCCCCGACCGCCGCGTCGTCGAGCGCGACGAGCGCCAGCCCGGCGGCCCAGGCGGCCAACGCCAAGCCGTCCGGCGAGATCCACTTCCTCTGCCGGCCAGACATCGTCACTGCCTATGGCGCGGAGGCCGCGGTCAAGGGCTTCATGGACTCCCACGCCGGCTCCAAGGTCACCCTGGAGAAGCCGCCACAGGGCGTGAACCTGCTCACCAAGCTGCGCGCGGCCATCGCCTCTAGCTCACTGGTCTGGGATGGCTATTCGGTGATGGTGCCGCCATGGGACACCGCGCAGTGGGTCGACGCCGAGGTCATCCAACCGTTGGACGACCTGGTGAGCGCGTCATCCGAGAAGGACGCGAACCAGATCTTTCCGGGAATCATCTCCACGATCAAGGAAGCGAGTAAGTACAAGGGCAAAGTCTATTCGATCCCCGGCAACGTCGGGAGCGTCGCGCTCCAGTGGTACTGGGAGCCGCTCAAGGGCATCGGCCTGACCAAGCAGCCGGCCACCTGGGACGAGGCGTACGCGGCGGCGACGAAGATCAAGAGCCAGTATCCGAAGTTGATTCCCTTCGCCCAGAACGGCACGCCGCTCAACGGGTTCATCACCCTGATGTTCGCGGCGACGCCGCCCAAGGACCTGTTCACCTCGGATGGTTTGATGAACATTCAGGGGGCGGGCGCGATCTCCGCCCTGAACTGGATGAAGAAGATGGTCACGGCGGGGCTGATGCCGCCCACCGACAAGAACGTCAATGAGGAGTGGCAGCGGAAGACCGTCGCGATGATCCTCTCCTACGACGTTTTGGGCGAGGACGCCCAGAAGACCTATGGGTACGACGCCGCCGATACCGGCATCAACATCTTCCCGAAGGCCGACGAGATCAACGCCGGAACGCCCTTCTGGATCAACAGCTCGGTGGTCTTGAACAAGGCGAAGAATCCGCAGGGGATGGCCGACTTCCTCATCTGGTGGTTCGGTCCAAGCAACGCCGCGGCGCAGCAGACGATGGTCGCCACCGCCGCCAAGCCGTGCTATACCTACACCTACGACAAGTACGTCAAAGGGAGCGACAAGTTCGCCTGGGAGCAGACCGGCATCGATCTGGTCGCCAAGTCGACGCCGTTCCCGGTCAACCTCACCTACTACATCCAATCCGACGCGATCACGCCATGGCAGGACAAGCTCCTGGCGGCCGGCAGCACCCTGACCGCCGAGGCGGCGATGAAAGGGGCGGCCCAGGACATCGCCGACAAGCTCGCCGCGCAGCAGGGCTAGTATTTCAGGCGAGGGAGTCGGGCATGCAGAGAGACAGTAGCTTGCCGGAGGGTCGGTCGGCGACGGTGCGTGCCTTCGTCAAGGAGGCACGCGGGCTCCGGCGCGAGGCGTGGGGGAACCCGCTGGGCTACCTGTTCATCGCGCCGGCGATCGCCCTGTACCTGGTCTTCAACTTCTGGGTCCTGATTCGTGGCTTTTTGATGGCCTTCACCAACTATCGCTTCCTGGTGCCGAACTCGAACTGGGCGTGGAACGGCCTCCGCAATTACCAGTTGATGCTCCGCGACCACTTCTTCGGCGATTCGCTGATCGTCTCGGTGAAGTACGTCATCATGATCCTGCCGACGATGATCGTCATCGCGCTGGTGGTGGCGCTCTTGATCCACCACGCGCCACGTGGTGCCGGTTTCTTTCGCTGGCTGGTCTACCTGCCGGTGATTCTGCCGATCTCGGTGTCGATGCTGCTCTGGCAGCAAATGTACAACAGCCAGTACGGCTACATCGACGCGATGCTGCGCGGCTTCGGCTACGCCAACCCGCCGGACTGGCTGGCCGACCCCCACACCGCGCTCGCCTCGATTGCCGTGGCCAGCGTCTGGCGAAGCTTCGGGTTCTCGACGCTGCTCTTTCTAGTGGGGCTCTACGGGATCGCCCGCGACCTGTACGAGGCTGCGTCGATCGACGGGGCGGGCGGCCTCCAGCAGCTCTGGCACATCACCCTGCCGCTGCTCCGACCGACCTTCGCGCTCGTCCTGATTTTGCAGATCGGCCTGCTGTACGGCACCCAGGAGGTGCTGCTCTTGACCCAGGGCGGACCGGCGAACTCGACCGAAACGGTGGGCTACTATATCTATCAGGTGGCATTTACCGAAGGGGATCTGCGTCTGGGTTACGCCGCGGCAATGTCGCTCGTCGTCGGCCTGGTCATGGCGGTTTTCACCCTCGCGACCCTGCGCTTCCTGCGCGGCGAGGCGGCGTAGATGATCGTTCGACCGGAGGGTGGGACCAATGCTGGCTAGTCAGACCTCGCGCGGACAGCTCCAGGCCACCCACCATCGATCGTATTACGTGCGCGCGACCATCTTCTACGTTCCCCTGGCGATCGTCACGCTGGCGATTCTGGTTCCGCTCGTCTGGATGGTGAGCACGTCGTTCAAAGGCCGCCAGGAGTTCTACTCGGCCACGGCGTCGCTGCTCCCCTTCCATCCGACGCTGGTCAACTACCGGTACGTGCTCACTCAGCTCGGCTTCCTGCCGATCTACCTGCGCAACAGCTTCATCGTGACCATCGGCGCGGTCGCGATCGTCGCCCTGCTCTCGTCCCTGGCCGCCTACGCCTTCGCCCGGATGCGGTTCAAGGGTCGCGACATGATCTTTCTGGCGCTGGTGCTCTCGATCTTCATTCCGAACGTCGGCGGCCTGATGTCGCTCTACGAGCTGATGTCGTTTCTGCACCTGCGCAACAGCCTGATCGGCCTGATCCTCTACTTCGGCTCGGCGCTGCCGATTCCGATCTTCATCATGCGCCAGGGCTTCCTGGCGGTGCCGAAGGAGCTCGAGGAGTCGGCGCTGGTCGACGGGGCCGGCTGGCTCCGGGTGTTCTGGAGCATCTCGCTGCCGGTCGCTTTCAACGCGCTGGTTCTGGTGATGATTCTGACGTTCGTCGGCGTCTGGGGCGATTTCCTGGTCACCTTCATCCTGGTCGATCAGGATGCGAAGATGACGATCTCGGTTGGCGCGCAGAAGGCGCTGGTGATGCCGTACGCGACCTCGATCACCCCGGGGTTCGCCGGTCTCTTCGCGACCGAGGCGGGGAACGCCGCCGTCTTGCTGCTCGCCTCGGCGCCGGTCGTGCTGGTCTACCTCGTTCTCCAGCGCTGGTTCATGGCGGGGCTCACCGAGGGCGCGCTGAAGTTCTAGAAGGAGACTGAGCCGGCTGCACCTGGAGGATCACTAGCGCGGCCAGTACCAGCGTGGCCAGGGCTTCCAACAGGGTCGAGGCGGCGC
>JBOGTX010000177.1:0-1763 GCA_050695695.1 Chloroflexota bacterium | reverse complement strand
GGCGCGCGCCGCCGGATCACGAATCACGTGGAACTGGCCAAGCGCCGAGTTGGCGATCGCCGCGGGGTGAAAGCCGGCGATCCCGAAGGGACCGGCCAGCACCAGCACTGCCTCCGGGCACCGCCGGTGGATCTCGTCCCACGCCCGCAAAAGCAGGACGCCACCCTTGCGGGGATCCCCAAGGTCGGCGGTGAAAAGGACTTCCGGCCGACTCAGGTCTTTCGGACCATCCGGGCGAAATACCGACAGGTCCACCGGCGGTGGCAGCACGGACACCGGGATGCCGTAGGCCGCGCTCTCGTGCTCGGCCCACTTCGGCGTCAGCGCCGCCACCCGGTCCGCGCCGAGCATCATCTGACGAAAAGCCAGGCGGTCCAGTCGATTCGGCCACCAGTGGTCACGCACGATCAAGTGGAAGGCGTAGGGCAGGTCGTGCCAGCGTCGCAGGAGGGGCGCCGCGACGATCTCCGAGTAGCTCATCAGGTGGGCAACGTCGTAATGAGCTCGGACGATCTGGTAGGTTGCCAGCAGCCCGAAGTGATACAGCCGGATGAGCGGAACGTACTGAAACATCAACGGGTGCGACACCTGGGGATGATAGGTGATCCGCACGTTTCCCTCGTGTCGAACGCACGGCTTGCCCGGCTTCGAGGTGATGATGTCGACCTCGTGCCCGCGCTTACCCAGGTACCCCGCCAGGTCGTGAATCGTGCGCTCCGCCCCCCTGCGTACGTAAGGCCAGTAGTTCGAGTAGGGAAAGACGATCTTGAGACTCACCGCCTACCCGCCTCCCCTCGCCTTGAAGACGACTTTCGGCACGTCCACGTTAATCTTCGTCGCGAGATCGAGCTGCGCGATCTTCTGGACGTCCTGAAACCGCGCGATCCGCAGCATGACCTCGAGCGCGGTGCTGGTAAAGTTCCACCAGAAGCAGCCGCTGTAGTCGTCGAGCCCGAGGAGGAACCGGATCGAGTTGGCCAGGCCGGACGCTTCGAGATCCTTGTCGTAGGCATCGGCGATGATCGCTTCGCCGCGGGTCACCGACCAGACGGCTTCGAGGGCGCGCAGCGGCTCGCGGAGGTGCAGCATCAGGTCGCTCATGAACACGAAGTCGAAGGTTCCGATCGTCTCGGGTGACAGCTCGTAGACGCTCATCACCCGGCGCTTCACCTTTGAGTGGCGCGCGCGCTTCGCGTAGGCGAATCCCCGGCCCTTGATCTCGTTTGGCCGAGCGTTCAGGTACTCCCGGCGGAAGTTCGTCGGGTAATCGCAGTCGGCGAGGCTGTGAACGTCGATTCCGATCACCTCGGCCGCCCCGCGCTTCTCCATCTCGAAGGCCCAGAATCCGTCGAACGTCGCCACGTCGAGGCAACGCTTGCCTTCGAGCGAGTCGGGCAAGCCGTAAAGCTTCACCTGATCGCGATGATCGACGAAGCCCGGCGTGACGACCCCGTTGCCCAGGTCGACCGTGTGGTACCAGTCGATGTCGGTGATCTTCGTGTCGTTGAGCACCGGCTCGCCATCGACGATCGGATAGGTTGTCGGGCTATGGCGCAGCAGTCGGTAGGGCGCGCTCCCCCGGATCCGCTCCGCCAGTGTACGCTCGAGCGTCACCGAGACTTCGACTCCGCCAAGTCGGAGCGTTCGTGGTCGTGTCGTCGGCATGTGCTGATACTCCTCGTGCGTCTCCGAGAGACTAGCTTGGCCTTGCCCCACCAAACCTGGCGATCGAGCCAGCCTTAAGTAATGCCACGGTGAAAGCC
>JBOGTX010000176.1:0-2813 GCA_050695695.1 Chloroflexota bacterium | reverse complement strand
CCGCGCCACCGACGCTGGTCGCGTCGGTGGCGCGGCAGGCGGCCATCAGCGACGAGCCAATGACCGCGGCGATTCCGCTCCAGGCGACAAAGCTTCTGCGACTCAGGCGCGAGTGCTCGTGTCTGTCCAGGGTCACCGATACCTCCATGAAGGCTTGACCGGGCGCGCTCGGGCCAGACGTCCTGACCGAAGAACGGACCGTCGTGGGCGCCTGCTATCGCCATTGATCGACAAGCCCGGCCGCGGAACCGGTGGGTGAAGTTGACCATAACGTCAACTCGACGGCAACTGACCATAACAGATCACCGTCCTTCTGTCACTGGCCGACTGGCCGCCACGTCGAGAGGAAGCGCGCGATTGGACTGGGTAAATCGCGAATTTCGTGTTATTCTCACCGTGTATCCAGCACTCGGAGAAGTTTTGCCGCCGCCCGGGCAGTAAAACACCCAGCCTGACATCATCACGACAAGAGTCTCGACGAGGAACGACAACACCGTGTCCGTACAACTTCAGTCATCTCCGGCGGATGATCGCCGAAACGCCCGCAAGGCACTGGCCCTCGAGCTGGTCCAGGCGGCGCTCGCCGCGGTCGAGCCGGGCGCCGCGGTCCGCGCCCACGTTCGTCTGGTCGATGGCAGCCTGTTCGTCGATGGCCAGCCTTACGACCTGGCCGCGATCGATCACATCTACGTGGTCGGCGCGGGCAAGGCGTCGGCGCCGATGGCCCAGGCGATCGAAGGCATTCTCGACGATCGGATCACCGGGGGCGTGGTCAGCGTCAAGTACGGCTATACCGCGCCGACCCGGCGCATTCAGATCGACCAGGCCGGCCACCCCATTCCCGACGAGCGCGCCATTCAAGCGACGCGGAAGATGATCGATCTGCTGGAGCTGGCCGGTCCGAATGACCTGGTGATGTGCTTGATCTCCGGTGGCGGGTCGGCGCTGATGGTCGCGCCGGTTCCCGGGGTCACGCTGACCGACGAGCGCCGCCTCGTCAACGCGCTCCTCCGGTCGGGCACGACGATCAACGAGCTGAACACGGTGCGCAAGCACCTTTCCCAGGTCAAAGGAGGTGGCCTGGCCCGCCTCGCCGCCCCGGCGACGGTCGTGACCTTGATCCTTTCCGACGTTCTCGGCAACCCCCTCGACGTGATCGCCTCCGGCCCCACCGTACCCGATCCGACGACGTTCGTCGACGCCTGGGACGTGCTTCAGCGGTATGGACTGCTCGACGACCTTCCGCCGACCATCGCCCAGCGCTTGCAGGATGGGCTGGCCGGCCGCGTTCCCGACACGGCGAAGCCCGGCGACCCGATCTTCGATCGAACGCGGAACGTCGTGGTGGCCAGCAACGCCCACGCCGTCCAGGCAGCGGTCGAACGCGCGCGGCTGGCGGGAAGGAACCCGTTGCTGCTCTCGACCTTCGTCGAAGGCGAAGCGCGCGAGGTGGCGAAGGTATTCGCGGCGATCGGACGCGAGCTCTGGCGGTCGAGCCAGCCGGTCCCCCTCCCGGCGGTCATCGTCGCCGGCGGTGAGACCACCGTCACGATCAAGGGGCAGGGTCGCGGCGGGCGCAATCAGGAGTTCGCGTTATCCGCGGCGATCCAGCTCGTCGGGGTCGACGAGGTGACGATCATGGCCGTGGCGACCGACGGAACCGACGGACCGACCGACGCGGCCGGCGCGATCGTCGATGGGACGACCGTCGAACGGGCCCGCGCCCTGGGTCTCGATCCGCGAACCGCGCTGGTCGACAACGACAGCTATCCGTTCTTCCAGAAGCTCGGTGACCTGGTGGTGACCGGACCGACGAACACCAACGTGGACGACCTGTACGTCGTCATCGCCGGGTAGGGAAGGCTGCATGCGGTCTCGCCGAGAAGGGTCCGACAAGATCAATCGTCTCACCGCCCTGGAATCCGCGCCGGACGAGCAGTACGCGCTCGCGCTCGATTTCCTGGAGCGCGAGAAGGGGCTTCAGGTCGTCCAGGCCGCGCTTCGGGTGCTGGCCGAGCATCCGCGCCGCGATGCCCACCCGGCGGTACGTCGCCAGTACGCCTTCCGCGACGCCGACGGCAACCGGCGCGACCCCGGCGGCTACATCCGGAGCGACCTCCTGAAGATCCTGCGTCAGCCGGCCCACCCGGACGACCTGCCGCTTTTCGAGCGTGGCGCCTGGACCTACGAGTTCATGCCGGGTGCCGACGAAGTCTGCTCGTCGGTCCGGGCCAACGCGGTCATCGCCATGAGCGAGGTCGATCCGGCGCTTGCCAGCTACCATTGCGTGCGCCTGCTGACCGATCGGCACACCTCGAAGATGTCGGGCGAGCCGGCGGTCACCGCGGCGCGGATCCTGGCGTCGCAGTCCCGTTTCTTGCCGCTTTACGCCTACGTCATGGGCGACGGCGCGGCATCCGAAGCCGTCTCCGAATGCCTGCGAAGCCTCACCAGCCTGCCCGAATCGCTCCTCACGCCACTCATCGAGAAGCTTCAAAAGTCCGAGGATGAAATCGCCCTGATCGGCCTTTTCGACTTGATCCTTGGCCATCCGGCCAGCGCGGCGCACCACGAGTTCGTCCGGCGGTTCCTGCGCGCCACCCGCCTCGAGGACGTCCACCGTTATCTGGTCACCGCGATCGTCGCCCAAAGGAAGCAAGGTCTGATCGCGGACCTGATCGACCAGGCAACAGAGGAGGCGAATCGGCGCAAGCAGGAGAACCTGCTCGACGCGCTCTCCCTGATCGACGGCGATGCGCGGGCCGCCGCGGCCGTTCGTACGCTGCGGACGGCGCTGCAGCGTCGGCCAGGCC
>JBOGTX010000175.1:0-3664 GCA_050695695.1 Chloroflexota bacterium | reverse complement strand
GTCCAGGATACCTTCCTGACCGAGACCGCGAAGCTCGCGTCGGTCGTCTTGCCGGGCGCGGCGTTCGTCGAGAAGGATGGCACCTACACCAACCTCGAGCGGCGGATTCAGCGGCTCCGGGCGGGCGCGCCGCTACCGGGCGAGGCGCGGCCGGATTGGCAGATCATTCGGGATCTCGGCGTGGCGCTGGGCGGCGACTTCGACTATCAAAGCTCCGCCGACGTGCTGGCGGAGATCGCGCTGGCGGCGCCGATTTACCACGGGGTCACGACTGGACGGCTGGGCTCGACCGGGCTGCAGTGGCCACGGCGGGGCACCGATGGCCACGGCAGCGAGTCGTTGTACGACGACGACAGCCATACCTTCACCTGCTCGTCCTTCGCGACGGCCGGTGAGACCTCGGTCCGAGGGTAAGTGGGGATGAGTATCGGCATTTTCTTGCTGGTCGCGCTGATCAAAAGCGTGATCGTCCTGGTCATCCTGCTCACCGGATTCGCCTACGCGACGTTGCTCGAGCGCAAGCTGGTGGCCGGCATGCAAGTTCGCTTCGGTCCGAACCGCGTCGGGCCGTGGGGGATGCTTCAGCCACTCGCGGATGGCATCAAGCTGGCATTCAAAGAGGATTCCGCGCCCCGAGGCGCGGATAAGATCGTCTTCTCACTGGCACCACTCATCTCGGTGGTGATGGCGCTCAGCGCGTTCGCGGTGATCCCGATCGGGCCGACGGTGACCATCTTCGGGCAGCCGATCGGTCTTGAGGTCGCGGACGTCAACATCTCGGTTCTTTACGTGCTCGGCGCGACGTCGCTGGGAATCTACGGAATCGTGCTGGCGGGCTGGGCATCGAACAACAAGTATTCCCTGCTCGGCGGAGTGCGATCCACGGCCCAGATGATCAGCTACGAGCTAGCACTCGGGCTATCGCTCGTCGGCGTGCTGATGATCACCGGCACGTTGCGTCTCACCGACATCGTTAACGCCCAGAGCTCGACCTGGTTCATCTTCCTTCAGCCGCTCGGCTTCATCATCTATTTCATCTCGGCGCTCGCCGAGACGAACCGGGCGCCGTTCGATCTCCCCGAGGCGGAGACGGAGCTGGTCGCTGGCTACCACACCGAATACAGCGGAATGAAGTTCGCGATGTTCTTCATGGCCGAATACATCAATATGATCACGGTCAGCGCGGTCGCGACGACGCTGTTCCTGGGGGGCTGGCACGGCTTGTTCGGGCTGGCCGATGGACCGTGGTGGTTCTTTCTCAAGGTCTTCGCGTTAATGTGCGTGTTCGTCTGGCTACGCGCCACCTTGCCACGGCTTCGTTACGACCGGCTGATGAACTTCGGTTGGAAAGTCTTGCTGCCGCTCGCGCTGCTGAACATCGTGCTCACCGCCGGCGGAATTCTGATTCTCACCTGAGGAACCTACTCTAGAAAGGAAGGCGACGATGAACGACTTCGGCGACGACGTCGTCGGCATTGCCAAAGGGCTGTGGACCACGTCGAAGCACCTGTTCAAGAAGCCGGTGACCGTTTCCTATCCCGAACAGAAGCGGCCGATGTTCTCTCGCTTCAAGGGGCGCCACCGGCTGATGCGCTACGACAATGGGCTCGAGCGGTGCATCGGCTGTTCGTTGTGCGCGGCGGCGTGCCCTTCGCAGGCGATTTACGTCGAAGCTGCCGAGAACTCCGAGGAGGAGCGCTTTTCGGCGGGCGAGCGGTACGCGAAGCGGTATGAGATCAACATGCTGCGCTGCATCTTCTGTGGCTACTGCCAGGAAGCGTGTCCGACCCAGGCGATCGTGCTCGGCCACGATTACGAGCTGGCGGACTACGAGCGACCGGACTTCATTTACACGAAAGAGCGCTTGCTGGTGCCGCCGCCAGTCGAGGCGAAGGAATAGCCAATGGGGATGATCGCCTTCGTCGTGATCGCCGTGGCCTCGATCCTCGGCGCCGCGGGCATGGTCCTGTCGCGGAACGCGGTGCACAGCGCCCTGTTCCTGGTCGCGAATCTCTTTTGCGTCGCGCTCTTGTACCTTAGCCTTAATGCCGACTTCCTGGCCGTCGTCCAGGTGATCGTTTACGCCGGCGCGATCATGGTGCTCTTCGTGTTCGTGGTCACGCTGCTCAATCCCGGTCAGTCCGAGTTACCGGACCGCCTGCGTGGACAGAGCTGGATCGCCGGAGTGCTCGCGATCGTCCTGTTGATCGAAGTGGGTGCAGTGATCATGTCCGGGGTGTTCACGACGATCAAATCGCCAGCCGTTCCCCCGGCGGTCGATTGGGGAGACAACGTTCACGCGATCGGCACGCTCCTGTACAGCCAATTCCTGTTTCCGTTCGAGATCATCTCGATCCTTTTGTTGGTTGCCATCGTTGGAGCTACTGTCCTGGCCAAGCGACGGCTCTGATGCATAATCCAGAGGGGGGACTTTGCTCGCTCCATTGCCTTATTATCTGATTCTGAGTGCCCTGCTCTTTACCATCGGGATCTTCGGGTTCCTCTTTCGGAAGAATCCCTTGATCATGTTCATGTCCATCGAGCTGATGCTCAACGCGGCAAATCTGACATTCGTGTCGTTCGCCCGTTATCTTGGATCGCTGAACGGTCAGGTCATCGTCCTCTTCGTGATGACGATCGCCGCCGCTGAGGTGGTGGTCGGACTGGCCATCATCGTGTCGATCTTCCGGGCGCGCGCCAGCATCGACGTGGATGAGATCCACCTCTTGAAGGACTGAGAGCAATGGTGAGCAACGTTTGGCTGGTGCTGCTTTTTCCGATTATCGGCTTCGTCTGGTGCTTGATCTTCGGCCGAACCTGGCCTCGCCTGTCCGGGTGGATCGCGTCGTTGATGATCGGCCTTTCGTTCATCGCGGCCATCTCGGTCCTGGTCGGGGTGCTCGCGCTCGCGCCGGACGATCGCGTGCGGGTCGGGTCGCTCTACACCTGGATCGGGTCCGGCGCGGTCTCGGTACCATTGGGAATTCTGGTCGATCCGCTGTCGACGATCATGATTGTGGTCGTCACCGGCGTTTCGTTCGTGATCCACGTCTACGCGATCGGGTACATGGCGGGCGATCCGGGATTTGGCCGCTTCTTCTGCTACATGAACCTTTTCGTCCTATCGATGCTGGTGCTGGTTCTCAGCGCGAACTTTCTGCTGCTCATGGTCGGCTGGGCCGGCGTCGGCCTGTGCTCGTACCTGCTGATCGCGTTCTGGTTCGAGAAACCCGAGGCGGCGGCGGCTGGCGTCAAAGCATTCGTGGTGAATGCGATTGGCGACGCCGGACTGATCCTGGCGACGTCGCTGATTCTGTTGACCTTCAAGTCGCTTGACTACTTCACGGTCTTTCACGACGCGAAGCAGGTGCTCCCGGTTGGCGGAGGGACGGTCACCGCGATCACCTTGCTGCTGCTCGTCGCGGCGATCGCGAAGTCCGCTCAGCTCCCGCTCTACATCTGGCTTCCCGACGCGATGGCGGGCCCAACTCCGGTGAGCGCCTTGATCCATGCCGCGACCATGGTTACCGCCGGGGTCTATCTGATCGCCCGTGCGTCCCCACTGTTCACCCTCGCGCCATTCACGATGGGATTGATCGCCTGGATTGGCGCGATCACGGCGCTTTTCGCGGCGACCATCGGCCTGGTGAAGCCGAACATCAAG
>JBOGTX010000174.1:0-4625 GCA_050695695.1 Chloroflexota bacterium | reverse complement strand
GTCCTGTACATCGGTGGCCCATCATGGCCGCCACGACATGGAGGATACTGGTCGTGACTGGAATCGACGCGATGGCGAGCATGGCGATGAGCGGTCCGCCCCGCCCCAACAGCGCGGTCGGCGCGATCGGGATCGCCGAGAACCTGGCGTTACCAACGTCGGCCGCGGTCAAGCCGACCGAGCGATCCTACCCCCGCTACCGGGTGAGCGTTCGCGAATACGTCACCTTCCACGATCAGGGCTTCCTCGTGGTGAAGGGCCTCGTGCCGCTCGAGGACGTTGCCGACCTCGCCAGCCACGTCGACGACTTGATCTTCGGGAGGGTCGACGTTCCCGGACTGGAGCCGCCGCCGCCCGGCGCCTCGGTCGAAGAGATCGAGCGGCGCTACTTGCGGATCCACATGCTCCACCGGGTGTTGGAGATTCACGAGCGTTTCCTGCTCCATCCGCGCGTCCTCGATGTGCTGGAGGCGCTGATTGGCCCCGACCTCATGGCGATGCAGTCGATGCTGTTCATCAAGCCGCCGGGCGGCGCTGGCCAGGGGTATCACCAGGACTCGTATTACATCCCTACGATCCCGGATACCCTCTGCGGGGCCTGGCTCGCGATCGACCGCGCCGACGCGGAGAACGGCTGTCTCTGGTTCAGCGTTGGCTCGCAGCACGAGCCGATCTATCCGACCACCGACCAGCGCGGCCGTAACCACGGCGATGCCCTCCGGGATCTCGAAGCCGTCGAAAACGTCAGCCACACCGACGACGAGGTCAACACCCTCTCGCGCATCGCCCGGAAGTACGCCGGTCGCGAGGTCGCCGTCATCGCGGACCCGGGCGACGTCGTCTTCTTCGCCGGTCACATCCTCCACCGCTCGCACCGCAACCGGTCGGCGGATCGCTTCCGCCGCTCGTTCGTCGGCCATTACGCGAACGCCCGATCGTATACCCGCTGGGGCTCGCGGGCCGGAGACCAAACCAACGATCAGCACATTCTGGCGCGCGGCTCGACCCACCTGCCCTCTGGCCTTCCCCGATTCGGCACGCCCTGCGCGGCCAATCAGCCACGCCCCAAAGTGGCAGCCAGCGGCGGGGACATGATGGACATGCTGGCCGATGGCGACATGCTCGAGGCGAGCCCGGTGGACGAGCACCGCAACGATCCGGAGGCGCACGGGCACGACTGAGGCGTGAGACGTGAAACGAAGCGACGACGAATCGAATGTGCGGCGTTCACCTGTCACGCATCGCACTTGACATCTCAGCGCCGCGGTCGTGCTCGGGTTGCACTATTGGTTTGACCCTGGGCAAGAGTTGTGTATAATTGTGCCAAGAAGTGTGGAATTGGCGGGGTGACCGGCGATGGGAAGGTTGACGCGCAAGAACCTGATGGTTGACAGCGAGAAGCTCGACGAGTTGGCGCGCCGTCGTGGGGTGAGCGCATCGGAAGCGGTTCGCGGGATGGTTGACTTCGCGCTCGCCGCGGAAGAGGTCATGGCGGCGGTCCGCGAGCTCCATGCCCGCGGCGGCGGAATCGACGACGTCTTCGCGCGACTCCCCGACGAGCTGGATTCCTGAGTGGCGCGGGCCCAAATCCTCGATACGACCGTGCTCATTCGCGCGACGCGCGACCCGAGCATCTGGGATGAGCTGTTTCATTCCATCGAGTCTGGGCGAGTCTGGCTCTCGTCGGTGGTTATTGCCGAGCTATACGCCGGGACACGCTCACGTGAGGACAGCCAGCTAGTCAGTCGGATCTTCGAGGCAATGCATCGGATCGACCGCGTCCTAACGCCGACGTCGGGCGACTGGGTACGGGCCGGTCGGATGATCAATCGTCGTATTCGCCTGCACGGCGACTTGCGTCCCCGCGATCACCTTGCCGACGTGTTGATCCTGCTTTCGGCGGCCCGTCTCAATGGGGCGGTTGTCACGGCGAGCCTGGGACACTTCGCTGCCTGGGCCAGCCTCGCCCGTGACGCTGGCCTCGACGTAGCGGTCTCAGCGTTCGGCAACGGATCATAGTGCCAGGTTTTGCGAGGCTGGCGAAAACCTTCTAACCGGCGCAGACCGGCGCCGGTGGACCAGGCTCCGCCAGCTCCGCTTGCTCGCGCGTCGCATAGATGCGCCACGCCCCCAGTCCCAGGCCGATGAAGAACACCACGATCGAGGTGAGCTGCGCCTGCTTCAGGCCGAATCCGACGACCGGCTCGCTGTCGCGGAGGAAGAACACGAAGAACTGCGTCACCGCGTAGCCAAGCACGTAGATCGATCCGAGCAAGCCCGGCGTCTTGATGCGGAAGCGCAGCCCGAAGAGGATCCCGATCAAGATCAGGTCGCAGATCATCTCGTAGATTGGCGCGGGCTGGTAGGGAATGGTGTGGCTGGGCGCGAACGAGTTCGGGTTCGCGTAGATGATTCCCCAGGGCAGGGTGGTGGGCGCGCCGAGAATGTCGCCGTTGATCAGGTTACCGATTCGGCCAAACGTTTGGCCGACCGCGGCGAAGAGGCCCGCGCCATCGAAGAGCCACCAGAAGGGAATCTTCTCGCGCCAGCAGACGAACCCCAGGGTGACGAACACCGCGCCAATCGCGCCGTAGAAGGCCATGCCGCCTTCCCAGGTCGCGATGATCCGCCAGGGCTGGGCGATGAACGGCCCGAGCGGCTGCTGCACGACGTAGAACAGGCGTCCACCGACGATGCCGGCGACGATGCACGGCCCCAGCACCGACCAGACCTGATCGTCGGTGATGCCGCGCACCCGGACGTAGGGAAGGGCGGCCTGAACGCCCACGATGATCCCGACGACGTACATCAAGCCATACCAGCGGATCGCCAGCGGCCCCAACTGGACGAGGATGGGGTTGAGATCGAGAACGATGGCTGCCAGCACGATCGCCACACCTATCGGAAGATTTTCTGGGGATATGATACACCGTTTGGCGGGCGGGAGCCAGCGGGAGGGGTGCGACCCGAGGCAGACAACGAAATGCCCAAGAAACCTTTCGGCCCCTTGGGCATTCGTGCGGAAGGCACATAAGACGAAAACCAGCGGTCACCTCGCGGCAACCATTGTCCCGAAGGAAGCGCCTGGTGTGGGATCAACGGCCGTCTTCGCCTTCCCCACTCTCGCGCTCGTGCTCATTCCGCATGTCCTACACTACCACAACCCGGAGGTGGATGCAATACTCTGGACATTAACAATTCGTTAAAGCCGCGGGCGCTCCAGGGTCACGACGTCGGCGCCCGCTCGGACCATCTCCGCGATCGCCAACTCGGAGTCGTGCGGCTTCAAGTTCACCCCGCGCGAGGCGTCGATGAGGAAGCTCGCCCGCAATCCCCGGGCCAGCGCGTCGAGGACCGTCGCCTTCACACAGTAATCGGTGGCCAGCCCGCCAACCCAGACCCGATCGACCGCCCGCGACGCGAGGGCGGCCGCCAGCCCGGCCTCCTCCGTGGTCGTCGCCTGAAACGCCGAGTACCCGTCCGAGTCGGGATCCTGGCCCTTGCTGACGATCGTGGCGTCTGGCGGAAGCTGAAGCGCCCGATGAAGCTCCGCGCCAGCCGTCCCCCGCACGCAGTGGACCGGCCACGCGCCGCCAAAATCGCGAAAGTGACCGGTCCGCGCCGGGTGCCAGTCGCGCGACGCGAACACCGGCCAGCCGCGCTCGCCAAAAAGGCGAACGTACCGGTTGAGCACCGGCACGATCGAGTCGCCCTCGGGGACCGCGAGCGCCCCGCCCGGACAGAAGTCGTTTTGGACGTCCACGACGATCAAAGCCGGTCTTGCCACGTCTGATCCTCCGGTCCAGCCAGGTCCATGATACCATTCGCGTCACCGGCGATCGCGACCTGACCACCGGTCCGATCCCACGGCTCGAAGCATGGCCGGAGGCAACGCACAGGATGAATCTCACCACGGAGCTCCCGTCGACCGCGGATCTCGTGGTCGTCGGTGGGGGAGTCCTTGGCGCGGCGACCGCCTTTTATGCCTCGCGCGCCGGTCTCCGCGTCGTCGTCGTCGAGCGGCGGCCGCTGCTCGCCACCCTGACGACCGCGGTCGCGGCGGGTGGCTTTCGAGCCCAGTTCGACAATCCCGAGGAAACTGCCCTGGTCATGGAGAGCATCGCGGCGTTCCAGAATTTTGCCGAGCTCGCTGGCCTTCCTGGGTATGATCTGCGGCTCCGAACGCCGGGCTACCTCTTCGTTACCACCTGCCCCGCGAACGCCCGTCGCCAGGCCGAGCAGGTCGCCTTACAGCGGGCCTGGGGAATCGACGACGTCGAGCTGCTCGACGGCGACGAAGCGCGTTATCGGTTTCCCTTTCTGAGCGAGGAGGTCAGCTCGGCGCGGTTTCGGGCGGCGGATGGCTTTTTGGATCCCAAGCGCCTGACCTACGGGTTCGCTCGGGCGAGCGCCGCCCCTTTCGTCGTCTCGACCGCCGTCACCGGCTTTTCCCTGGCCGGCGGACGAATCGCGGGCGTCCGGACCGAGCGGGGGGACATCTCGACCGGCGCCGTCGTCGTGGCGGCCGGCCCCTTCTCCGGGCCGGTCGCGCGCCGGGCCGGGCTGAACCGTTCGGTGACCACCGTCCGCCGCCAGAAGCGGACAATCGTCGACGTTCCGGAGAT
>JBOGTX010000173.1:0-4726 GCA_050695695.1 Chloroflexota bacterium | reverse complement strand
TCGCGGTGATGCGGGCCGGGCTGGTCGAGCAGGTGGCGACGCCGAGCGAGCTCTACGCGCGGCCAGCCACACGCTTCGTCGCCACCTTTATCGGTACGATGAACCTTTTCGACGCGGTGGTGGATTCCGGGGACGCGGTGCTCGTGGGCGGATTTCGGGTACCGCTCCCCGACGGTCTGCCCCTGACGCCGGGCGAAGGAATCGGCGTCGGGGTACGCCCGGAAGACTTCGTGATCGGTGGGCCCGAGGAACCCGGAATTTCGGTGGACGTCACCCACGCGACCGATCTCGGTCACTATCGGCGGATGATGGGGGACGTCGACGGTGTTGGACCGGTGACCGTCTTCGTCGACAAGTCGCGAGAGGTTCGGTTGGGTCACCAGTCGATCTGGCCGCGTCGCGCGCTATTTTACCGGGACGAGACGCTGATCGGCGCGAGCGAAGCCGCGCCGCTGCCCAGCTAGACCACGGGGTAGGTCCGGCGGACGGTCACGAATTCCAAATCACAGGGAGCATCCCGAATTTTGGGGTTGGCGGCTGGGGGAACCTCTCCCTCGGTCCCTCCCCGTCGCGGGGAGGGAAGCTTCGGGGTGAAGACTGGTGCCCGGTCCAGACATCAGTGATGAGGGGAAAGGCCGGTTATCTCCACCGGTCTTCACCCCAAAGCTCCTCTCCCCGCGTCGTGGAGAGGCCGGGAGAGAGGTCGCTCCGACATCCCGTTGGGCCAGCGTCTCCAAAGTTCGGGATGCTTCATGTGATATTTCTTCAATCCCCATCGTTGTCGGTGTCGCGGACGCGCGGCGCGCGTTGCTGGCCAGCCTGGACGCTTGCTGAAAAGTCCAGGCCCGACGGACCACCGGCGTTGTAGACCGAGAAGGTCAAGGTATTGGCGCCATTGGCGAAGAAGGCAGCGTTGTTGCTCGAGAATGGCGTCGCGGTGGTAAAGCCACCACCGGTGAAGATGGTGTTGCCATTGAGCTGGATCGTGACCGAATCGTCGGCCTGCACGTTGCCCGAGATCGAGAGATTGGGGCGCTGATTATTCAGGTTGAACGTGGTGGTGTAGACGTAGGTCGCTCCCGCCGCCAGGCCGGTCGTGCAATCCGCCTGAAGCGAGATCCAATTGCTGTGGGCGATCGGCGCCGCCCAGCCGCTCGGCAGGTTCGAGCAGATCACGGCCTGCTGACTGGAACCGCCCGGCGGGACGACGCTGATTCGGGAGTCGGCCTGACCGCTCGGGCCAATCCCGCTGGCCAACCCGAGACCGAGCTCTCCGCGGTTGTTCCGGTCGTGCCTGAACCGCCGCAGCCAGTTGGCCCACCAGCCCGGTCCCTGCCAGTGCCCCCAGCTCGGCTCGTTCGGGCCCCACGCGGCCGGTCCGTTCCAGCTCCACGAGGCTGGTCCGGGCGCGTCCCACGACGCCGGTCCGTGCTGGTTCCCATGGCCGTGGCCACCGTCGGCCCAGGCCGGCACGGTCAACACAACCATCAACAGCACGGCGAGAAACAGCGACCAGAGTTTCTTCATGGAGTTCTCCCCTTCGCATTCTGACGCGGCGTTCCTTCGCTGGAACCCGCTCGCCAGCATGGAGAACGAGGGAGACGATCCGGTGTTACAGAACTCTTCAGGTCGCGTTCGTCGGGCCGTGGCAACCGGCGCCGACCGGTCAGGTCAACTGGATGACTGTGCCGACGCTGTTGGCGATGAAGGCATCCGGCATCGCTCGCGCGATGGCATGAATCGCGCGCCAGCCGGTGCAATGGGTCGGTACCAGAACCCCGGGTGCGATCGCGTCGAGCGCCGCGACGGTCGCGGGAATGAGCGGCTCGAAGGTTCGGCCGGCGAGGTGGAATCCACCGATCACCGCGTAGACGCGAGAGTTGCCGGTGATGGCCTGGGCGTGACGAATGGTGTTGATGATGCCGGCGTGGCCGCAGCCGGTGATGACGACGAGGCCCTTCTCCTTCAAATTGACGATCAGGCCCTGATCGTCGTGGACGACCGGATCGTGCTCCCAGGTGCCGTGCCGCTTTGCCCACTGAACCGGGAAGCCGATCTCGAAGTCGGTCGTCCGCGCGACCTCCCCGGTCACCAGCGCCATTCCGTCCAGGAGCATCGATGGCCCGATCTCTTCGATGATCTCGACGTTTTCCCGCCGGAAGTCGGAGAGCAGCGGAGTTGGAATCTCGACCTCGGTGCCGTTCGGCAGGACGAGCTTGCGTTCCAGGTAGGCGTCAGGGTGGATGACGAGGGGCAGGCGGCGGGGGCCGAGGCGGTCGACCAATCCGGCCAGGCCCATCGCGTGATCCCAATGGCCATGGCTGAGCACGATCGCCTGGACGTCCTGGGCATGAACCTGAAGGACGTCCAGGTTGTGGAGGAGACCGGTTGGGCTGGCGCCGGTGTCGAAGAGGATGGTGCCGACGCGATCGCCCCGCTTCACCTCGATCAGGAGCGAGAGGCCGTGCTCGGCAACCGGCAGGCCGTTCTGGAGCAGTTTGGTCGACATCGGGAGCCGTCGCGCGAGGTCGGTACTTGCCATGCCAAGGTCGATCGAGTTGTCCACGATCGTGGTGACCACCACGTCGTCGACCTCGGGAAGTTGAATCATCGACTGAGTCACCGGACCTCCTCGCCAGATCGCTGGCGCATGGATTCGCGCCGGATCCGCCAGCATCGCGTGAGATTCCGCCGTTGCCATTCCGAGCGCGGCGAGCGAGCAATCTCTGACTCCGACGCTGATACCAGGCTCGGAGATTCCTCACCGCGGCTCGGAATGACACATGGACACGAACCGGGCGGATGCGCCACTGAGCGCTGGATTCCGGCCCTATCGAAACTCAGTATCGTACTTCCGGCCGATCTCGGCAATCGTCTCGGGTGAAAGCTCGCCCCTGGGCGCGTTCGTCCGGCGTTCGGTCAGCTCTTCGAAGAAGCGCTCGAAGCCCGGTGGCGAGACGATGAAGACCGCCTTCGCCGGCGCGCTGGTCTGGTTCCGAAAGGTATGCCGGGTGCCCCGGGGAACCAGCACGAAAGATCCGGCCGGCGCGCATACCTCGCGGTCTTCGAGGACCAGGGTCAGCTCGCCCTCGGCCACGTAGAACGCTTCGTCGGCCCGGTGATGGACGTGTGGCCGGGCGCCTGGACCCGGCGCGACGTCGATCTCCAGGAAGGAATAGGCGCCGCCCGATTCGTCGCCGTGGAGCTTGATGACGGTCGGTGTGCCGCCGGAGCCGACGAGGATGGTTCCCTCGCCCGGTCCACGAACGATCGCTCGACGACCGGGGGATTCCGTGAGGTGGTCGTCCATGGGTCCTCTTCCAGGCCACCAGGGAAACCGCATCGATCTACGGAGCACATCGATGCGGTTTCCCTGGTGGCACCATTCTCCATTCAATCGAAGTGCTTCACCGTCGGCCAGAGGGCGTTGATTGGCTCTTTCGGCTGGCGCGAGATGAAGAGCGGCGCGTGGTCTTCGTAGGGCATACAGTTCTGGCAGGAGGTCTCGCCGACCGCGGTCACCTCGCCGAAAGCCGCCGTTAGGTCGGAGCGCGCGACGCCGACCGAGATTACGACCTGGCCGGTGCAGCCACGTGGTCCCCAGAGAAAGTAGTTGTTGTGACCGCTGATCGCGGCGGGTAGGCCGTAGCGCGGACCGAAGAAGTCGACCGCCCCGGCCTCGCCGTAATTGTCGGTGAAGACGCAGGCGACCGCGCGATCGCTCGCCGGCAGTCCATCGTAGACCCGGGCGACCTGGGCGACCATGGTATCCCAGCCGAATCGATCGGCGAGCCACTGCGGCAAGACGGTCGTCTGGTGGCGCTCGTCCTGGACGCCGGCGTCGCCGCCGAGGAAGCCGTAGACCTGGCCGAACGTCGCGGGCGGCAGGAGCGGCAGCGCGAGCGGTGCCACGGCGAGGCCACCGCCGATCAGGAGAGCGAGGTAGGCCGGCCGGACCCAGGACCACGTCTGGCGCCGGGTTGCGCTTTCGATCGTCACCGCGCCGGCCGCGAGGAGCATCGGATACGCCGGCGCGAGGAAATAGAACTTTGCCCCACTGATCGTGAACAGGACGTACAGGACCACCCAGGTCCAGCCAAGGTTGCGGAATTCGGCCCCGGCCTTGGTCAAGAAGAAAAAGTAGAGACCGGTGAGCCAGAGCGGCAGGGTGACCGGATTCATCGTGATAACCTGCTGGAGGAAGAAGGTGAGCGGCGAGATCCCGACCAGCTTCCCACCGTAATGGCTCCAGAACTCCACCGTGGGCAGGCCATTGGTGAGGTTCCACAGCACGTACGGCGCGAAGAACACGACCGCGATCGCGCCGCCCAGCCAGGCCCAGCGCGTCCCGAGAAGCGCCCGTTTCGTGGTGAGCAGGAGCCCGACGACGACGGCAAACCCGAAGAAGAGCATGGTGACTTTCGTCGTCAAACCGACTCCGCAGACCAGGCCAAAGAGTAGCCAGAGGCGGGGCCGGTCGCGCTTCAGCAGCACGATCAGCAGGTAGGCGGCGAGCGTCCACCAGAGCTCGTCGAAGGGATCCATCGAGAAGATCGAGTCGATTCCCAGGTAGGTGACGACCACCAGACTCGCCAGCGCGGCGAGGCCCTGCGCGAAGCGCCCACCGCCGAGCTCGCGGGCGGTCATTCCGGTGAGCCAGACGACCAGCGCCCCGGCGATCGCCGGCAGCAGGTGCAGCGCGACCAGCGAATCGCCAAGGGTGAGG
>JBOGTX010000172.1:0-5028 GCA_050695695.1 Chloroflexota bacterium | reverse complement strand
TCCGGCCACCCGAACCGGCACCCATCGACGGATCAAGCTCCAGGATCGTCTCGCCTACCGGCAGCAGCGCGTCGCGGCGTGCCACGAGGCGCTCGCCGATCTCAGCCGCCTGAGCCAGGAGTACGGGCTCTACGATGCGGACCGGTGAGCGCGACCGACCCCACTCGCGCGATTCTCGATGCCTGCATTCTCATCCCCGCGGCGTTGCGGGATACCCTGCTGCGTACGGCCGCCGTGGGACTCTATCAGCCCTGCTGGAGCGAGGATATCCTCGCCGAGGTCCAGCGTAACCTCGTTGCCCACCGGATGACAACCCCGGGCCGGGCACTCCGTCTCGTCGCGACCATGCGGCGTGCCTTTCCCCAGGCGATGGTCGAGGGGTACACCCACCGCGTCGCCGAGCTGGAGACCCACCCCGACGATCGCCACGTCCTCGCCGCGGCGATCGTCGCCGATGCCGGCGTCATTGTCACCGCCAATCTGCGCCACTTCCCCGTCGCGGCCCTGGCCCCGCATGACGTGATTGCCTTGGATCCTGACACATTTCTCTTTGATCTCGTCGGCCGCGCCCCGCTCACGCTTGCCCGCGTCATCCTCGATCAGGCCGCCGATCTCCAAAATCCGCCAGCCACCCCGGGCGATATCCTTACCCGACTCCACGGCCACACCCCGCGCTTCGTCCGGTCCGTCCGGGCGATCCTTGACCAGGGATCGCCCGGGTCGTGAACGCGGATCGATCCATCCGCGACAGGTTCTGCACCTGAGGGAAGGAGATGACGATGCATGATGAAACGGCCCGGGTGATGAGTGATGCTGACCTGGACGCCGCCGAGCGACGTGCCGAGGCCCGCCTCACCGAGGCGCGAACCCGATTGGTCGATCCTGAGGTCGAGGGGAGGGTGCGGGAATACCTGCGACGTCCTTATCGGATGGAGGTGCGCGGCAATCCCGACGAGGGCTACCTGGCCGCGGCGCCCGAGCTGCCCGGCTGTCTGACCGCCGGCGAGACGCCCGAGGAAGCCATGCGCATGCTGCGCGACGCGATGGCGAGTTGGATCGAAGCGGCGATCGTGGCGGGCGATCAGGTCCCGGATCCCGACGAAGCACGTCACTCATGAGTTTCGAGGATCGACCTGGCTAAAATCGCCTCGTGATTTCAGCCGGGTCGCTCCTCGAAACTCATTACGGAATCACCAACACCTTCAGCGCGGCCGATCGCTGCTTGTCGTCGGCCCAGGCGAAGCCCTCGGCCACCCGATCGAGGGGCACGCGGTGGGTGATCAGGCGATCGGCCCGCACTTTGCCACCCGCCAGCAGGTCGAGCGCGATCTGGTACTCGCGCCTGCCGTCCCAGGTCGAGTAGCTGTTCACCCAGCGGAGCTCGAGCTCCTTGCGCATGGCCGCGCGGGTATCGATGCTGATCGGATCGACGAAGAGGCCGACGACCCCGACCTTGCCGCCGAACGCCGCCAGCTCGCAGGCTTGCTGGACGGTCGTGGCGTGGCTCCCCACCGTCTCGAAGACGACGTCGGCGCCCGCTCCGTCGGTCAGGTCGAGGACGGCCCGGACCGGATCCACCGCGCTGGCGTTGACCACCGCGTCGGCGGCGCCACCGGCCCGGGCGACTTCGAGCGGCTCGTCGCGCCGGCCGACGACGATCACCTGGCGCGCGCCGAGCGCCCGGGCGACCTGCCCCTGGGTCAGCCCGACCGCGCCGGTGCCGAGCACGACCACGGTGTGGAACGGCTGCACCGGCAGCCGATGCACGCCGTGCACCGCGACGGCGTAGACGTCCAGGATCGCCGCCTCGTCCAGGGAGACGTGATCGGGCAAGGGAAAGACATTCCGCGCGTCGGCGAGGTCGTACTCGGAGAAGCCGGAGCTGTGCAGGCGCTTTCCCTCGCGCTGGCCACGGTGGGGGCAGATGTGGTAATCGCCGCGCCGACACTGGGCGCAATTGCCGCAGCCGACCAGGTGCATCGGCTCGATGCCGACCCGCTGGCCGATCGCCAGCCCGGTAACGCCCGGCCCCAGCCCGGCCACCTCGCCACTCAGCTCGTGGCCGGCGCGGTTCGGGTAGGTGACGCCCGGGCGCGGCTGCCGGTAGCCGTGGAGGTCCGAGCCGCAGATCCCGGCCGCTCGCACCCGCACCAGCACCTCGCCCGGCCCCGGCTCCGGCCGGGCCAGCTCCTCGACCCGAACGTCCGGCCCGCCGTAAAACATCGCCGTCTTCACCGTCCACCTCCTCTCCAGGAATTCCATCGTGGGGCATCCCGGTCTTTGCTCGCGGCGCCCGGGGAAACCTCTCTCACCCTGTCCCGCTCTTTATCCCAGACGCCGGGGCGTTCACACGCCGGGCGCGGGGAGAGCGGGGACTCCCAAGGAAGAGTATTCCATGGTCGTTCCCGTCCCCGTTATGGCAAGGCTAGTGACCGCGGAAGGATCTCCCTTGGAAGCTCCTCTCCCCGCGCCGGGGAGAGGCCGGGAGAGAGGTCTCCCCCGCCGTCGCGAGCAAAGTTCGGGATGCCACGATGACTCACATCGTCGCGACCAGGTCGCGGAGGTACCGAATCGCGTCGCGGGCGCTGTCCAGCTCAGTGGCCGAGGCGCCGGCCTCGACACAGAGCGGCCCCTGGTAGCTCGCATCCTTGAGGATGCGCAGGCAGCGCTTCAGGTCGTAGGTGCGCGTGGCACCATCGCGGCCGGTCCAGGTCTGCTGCCCGTCATTGCTGTAGCTGAAGACTTTGACGTGGCAGGAGTAAGCGCGGGGCGCCATGATCCGCATGCCTTCCTCCCACGTGTCGCCGGCGAAGTTGCCGGTATCCGGGCAGGCGCGAAACCAGTCCGAGCCGGCGCGGTCCAGGAAGACGCCGATGTTTTTCGGATCGGCCGACGCGCCACCGTGGTTCTCGATCAGCAGGTAGACGCCGGTGTGGGCCGCCTCGGCCGCCAGCTCGCGGTAGCCCTCGGAGATGCGATCGATCGCCTCGCGGTCGGTCGGGCTGGCCGGGCCGCTGTTGATCCGAATCGCGTCCGATCCCACTGCCCGGGCGACGTGGAACCACTGCTTCAGCGCTTCGAGGTCGGTTCGCCGGGCCGCTTCGTCCGGGTTGGCGATGTTGCCCATGTCCACCGCGATGCCGCGGACGTGGACCCCGTGGTCCTGAATCGTCGTTCGGAGCTGATTCAGGTACTGGGCGCTCTGGCTGGGGAAGAAGGTCGACACCAGCTCGATCGTCTGGACGCCGAGCCCCTGGCAGGTACCCGGCAGGTCGAGCAGCGTCATCGTCTGGTCGTTCTGGATCGAGCGGTGAAAGATCCAGCCGGCGATACCAATGTCGGTCATGCGATTCCCTCCGAAATCAAAATGTCGTCGTGAGCTCTTGCGCCTGGCCGGTTTCCGACGCGGTCACTGCCTTTTCCATGATCTCGACGACGTGACGGGCGTGTTCCGCGCTGAGGATCGGCTTTCGTCCCTGCTCGATGCACGCCGCCCAGTCCGCCACGTCGGGCGCCGGCCCCTGGCTCTGGCCCGACACCGGCCGCCCTCGCTCGACCACGCGCGGCCCACCGCCGCGGGTCGGTGGCGCGCTGGCCCCGCCCTCGGGCACGACCGCGCCGGTGGCGTCGACCTCACTCCAGCCCCGGGGATACCGGCCGTTCTCGTCGCGCTGGTAGAGGCGGAAGGTCCCGGCGCGGCCGCTCGCGCTGATGACGCCCTGGCTGCCGTGGATCATCAGATTCGGCCCCTCGCGGGTGATCACGGTGAAGCTGCCGTCCACCGTGCCGATCGTCCCCTCACCCCAGTCCAGCATGACAATGCCGTTGTCGTGGGCGGTGATTCGGACCGGGCGCGGCTCCGGCCGCTCCGGGCTGAAGAAGGTGCGATCGGGATAGGCGATGCCGCTGAACGCGGTCACCCGCTTCGCCGGGCCGAGAATCCCGGTCACCGTGTGCAGGCCGTAGACCCCCATATCGACCAGCGAGGTCCAGGCGCCGGCCTCGCGCATGAAGAACCACTGGGAGTCGGTCAGGCGCCCGCCGCCGGTCGCGCCACCGTGCGACGAGTGGCTGAACACCATGCCAACCTTGCCGATCGTGCCCTCGCGGATCAGCGTCTTGATCCGCTGCATGGTCGGGCTGACCATGCTTGGCGGCGCGGCCGACAGCACCAGGCCGCGCCGGCTCGCTTCGTCGATCAGTTGATTGGCCTCGGCGAGCGTCTGACACATCGGCTTCTGGACGTAGACGTGCTTGCCCGCCCGCAGCGCCCGCAGGGCCATCTCGAAGTGCAGAGGCCAGGGCGTCAGGATCTCGATCGCCTGGACCTCAGCGTCGTCGAGCAACCGATCGAGGCTGTCGTACGCCCGGCACTCCTCGGTGCCGTATTCCTCGCGCGCCAGATCGGCCCGGTCGAAGCGCTGGTCGCAGGTGGCCACCAGGTCCACCGTTCCGGCGAGCGCCCGGGTTCCCGGCAGGTAATTCCATTGAGCGATGTCGCCGCACCCGACGACCCCGACTTTCAAAACCATGTCTCTATCCACTTCCCATGCCAGGGGAAAAGCTGCCTGGATATGCTGCGCAAATCCAGGCAGCTTTTCCCCTGGCATGGCGTTAAAACGTGGTACGCAGCTCCAGCGCCTGGCCTGAGCGCGCCGATTCGATCGACTTGAGCATGATCTCCAGGGCGTGACGGGCGTGCTCGGCGCTCAGGATCGGGTGCTTCTTCTCGGTGAGGCACTCGGCCAGGTGCTTCACGCAGATCGCCCGCCGGTAGCGCTGCCGCTCCGGCTCGAGGCTGCCGGCGATGCCCCGGGCCCTTGGCGTGATCCACCCGTCGACCCCGGGCGCGGCGTCCAGTCGGAAGAGCTCGAGGGGCGGCGTCGAAGGATCCTGCCACTGATTGTAAAGGTTGATCGTGCCGGCCCGGCCGAAGATCTCGATCTGCGGGCTCTTGGCGGCGTTGACGTTGAAGGTGCCGTCGACCACCGCAAACGCGGCGTTGCCGAAGTCCAGCATGAGCAGGGT
>JBOGTX010000171.1:0-2353 GCA_050695695.1 Chloroflexota bacterium | reverse complement strand
CCGCCCGGGTTCCCCCTCTCCACTTGCGGGCAAATGGAGAGGGGGCGAGGGGGTGAGGCCACGGGTCCCTACCCTCCCGTCGGCTCAAGGGTATTGATGAACAGGCCCGACGTTCGGTGCCAGCCCGACGGCAGAGTGTAGGGATACTTCTCGTCTGGCCAGTTCGTCCAGTACGTCGTGTTGGGCGTGATGTAGATGTAGCGCAGGATCAGCGGAATCATCGGCAGGTTGGCGATCCAGAGCTCCATCGCCTGGTGGTAGATCGTCATGAACTTCGGATCGCTCGGGTCGGTCGTGCCAAGCTGGTTGACCAGCTTGTCGTATTCGTCGTTTTTCCAGCGATAGGACCGGATCGCCGGCTGGCCGGTCGGCGCGGAGTACTTCGAGAGCAAGAAGGCGAGGGTCGGATACGGATCGCGCACCGCGCCGCCGGGGACGTCGAGGAAGGCGTCGACCTGGCCGGTCGCCTCGAGGGTGCCGGCGTTGGCGGGCGATTTGAACGACACGTCGAACCCGCCCTTGCGAAGCTGCTCGACGATGACCGGCGCGATGTCCTGGAAGAAGGGTGGCGGAAGGGTCAGGACCCAGGAAAACCGCTTGCCGTCCTTGGCCCAGAAGCCCCCCTGGTCCTTGGCGTAGCCCTTCGACTCCATGATCTGAGCGGTCTTCTTCAGGTCGAAGTCGTCGATCGGGTACTTCTGGAGGATGTCGCTGACGCCATCGTAATAGGGCTTCAACGCGCCATAGGGTGGAAAAGGCAGGACGGTTTTCGCGGTGAGGCCGTGGGCGCCGACCTGAACGATCTGGTCGCGGTTGAGGGCGTGGTTGATCGCCCAGCGGATATCCGGATCGTTGAAGGGTGGCTTGGAATCGTTGAAGTCGAATGTCGTCGCGGTCGAGATGTCCAGCGCGCCGTAGGGCGGCTTATTGTCGGTCGTCCAGGTGCTGAGCTTCGGGTTGCGCTGCAGCGCGGTGGGCACGGTGTAGGCCTGCTGGAATCCGTGGGTGCTGTCGACCTCGTTGTTGGCCAGCAGCTCGATCTGCTTGTCGTCCTGATAGTTGGGGAGGGTGATGATCCGCTTCATCTTGGGCAGGGCGTGGAACCCGGACTTGGCCGCCCACCAGTCGTCGCGCCGGTCCCAGAACCGCTGCTCCGGGCTGGTCAGCACCAGCTTCCAGGGACCGGTGACCACCGGCCAGCCCTTCGCGAAGTCCAGGTTCGTGAACGTCGTGGGATCTTGCCCCTGGAAGATGTGCTTGGGAACGATCTGAACGCCAAGGTCGGAGTGCCACTGGAAATAGTCGAACATGAAGTTCAGGTTCGGCGAGTTCAAGGTGATCTGCGCGGTGTGCGGATCGAGGGCAACCGCCTCTTTGACCCAGTTCTTCATCTCGACCGAGTAGGTGAGCTTGGGAGCGTTGTCCATGAGCATATTGAGGGTGTACGCCACGTCGTCCGCGGTAAAAGGCTGGCCGTCGCTCCAGGTCACATCGGTCCGCAGCTTGATCATCAGTTGGGTGAAGTCCTGGTTATAGCTGTAGCTTTCAGCCAGCCAGGGAATCTCGCCGGATTTGCAGGGGAGGCCCTGGGGGCCGCAGGTCTGGTCGGTCCACCACATGTCGTAAAAATAAAGCGGCTCGAACGCGAATTGCCAACCGTTGCGGGCGATGCCCGGCATGAAAGGATTCTGGAGCTCGACGTCGGTGAACTGATTGACGGCGTCGGAAAGCGACATAATCAACGTCTGGTTGCGCGGGAGCTGTTGCACCGTTTGCGAGGCGGCCGCCGCGGTTGGGCTGGCCTGGGGAGCGGTCGTCGCCACCGGTTGGGCGGCCGCGGTTGTCGGCTGGGGCGCCGCGGTTGCCGCGGGTGCGGCGGTCGGGGCAGGAGTTGGAGCGCCGCCGGCGCTCGCGGCCGGCGCGGCGGTCGGACTCGGCGGCGCCGCCTGCGAACAGGCCGCGAAGAGCGCGGTCGCTCCAATCCCCATGGCTGAAAAGAGAGCTCGCCGACGCGAGACGCGGGTACCACCGATCATCAGAATCCATCCTCACGTGAAATGTCCGGTTGCCGATGCCTACGGCACAAACAGCAGTGTATACACGAAGGGAGAGCGGGTCAATACAGGGCGATCGCGTCAGGCCGTGCGACGGCCGCCCTTGCGCTGGGTCCCTCCGCCGGCTATCATGGGTCGCCAGCGCGACTCCTCGAGATCGTTCGTTGGCGAGCTGGGAGGTGTGGATGAAGGCCTATGCCCTCAAGCCCGGGCAAGGTTGGACGTACCGAAACGGGATCGACTTCACCGTTAAGGCCGGCGAATTCAAGACAACTAACGGCGCGGCCCTCATCGAGTAC
>JBOGTX010000170.1:0-2372 GCA_050695695.1 Chloroflexota bacterium | reverse complement strand
GCCGCACATCGCTCGGTCGAAGTCCGCGGGATCGAGGTCGACGGTGGGTCCGCCAGGGCAGACCCTCGCGTCGTTGACCAGAACGTCGAGACGGTCGTAGGCCTGAACCGCTTCGCGGACCATCTTCTCGAGGTCGTCCTGGACGGTGATGTCGCCGTGGAGGAAGCGCGCGTCGCCGCCCGCTGCCTGGATCTCGGCGACCGTCTTGCTGCCAGCCTCGTCGTCGATATCCATGATCAGCACTCGCGCGCCTTCGCGGGCGAAGGTTCGGGCGATGCCCCGGCCGATGCCGAGCCCGCCGCCGGTGACGATAGCCGCCTTACCCTGGAGTCGCATGGTTGGTGTCCTCCCTTGACGTGGTACGCGATTACGGTAGCAAACGCGGGGGCGTCTGGCTAGGGGAGAGGGACGACGGTATAGAACGAGGGCGCGTTGCCACAAGCCTTTCCGTCCGCGATACCGGCAACTCCCTTCAAATGCAGACCGACCGCGTCGCCACGCGTCGAGCGGCTTCAGCTCGACGGACGAAGCGCGCTGACGTGAACAGTTCCAGAGTTGCACGGCGCGAGCGTCACCGGTACGATCAGTGGGTCGAACTCGTCGGGCGGGATAACGGCCAATTGGGTGGCCTGGGGACAGGTCGTCTCGTTCCCGACGGGCACATCGCTCCACGACAGGGTGAACTCCGCCGCTCCACCAGCCGGAACCGTGAAGCTAGTTGGCCCGGGCAGGTTGGTCAAAAAATCCCCGCCGCGCACGACCTGGGTCCGCACGGGATTGTTCTGCGAATCGAGCATCTGGGCGCCGACGAAGCCGAAGAACGTGCAGGGCACCGTCAGGTTGTTGACAAAGCGAAACGTGTCGAAGATGGTACCGGCCGCGCCCTCGGACGCCTGGAGGGCCAGCGAGAGGCCGGCGGTGTGGCAACGGTCGCCCGCGACCGGCGTCGGGATGATTGCCAGTTTCTCCGGGTTCTGCTCCCAGAAGAATCGCTGGCTATTCAGGCGCGTTTGCAAACCGAACGGACCGTTGACCCAGGTCCGGAATCCATTCGTGAACGCCGTGAAGTTATCGGCTTTCCGCCAGACGAGCAGGCCATTCGTCGTCATCTGCAGGCCATCGCCATTGGTCGGGTTATGATGCTCGTTGTCGAGGCACGGCCCGACAATCTGAGGAATCAGGTTGTGCAGAGTAGCAAAGCCGAGGACGAATTGGCAGTTCTGGGCCTGCGCCGGGGCGACAGGAACGCCGGCGGCAAGCAGGGTGACGAGAAGACAGATCGCCAAGCCCTTGATTCGCATGCTGCTACCTCCGAGTCGACCGTTGTTCGATCAGTCACGCCGCGATCCAAAGCTGCCTCTGGATCCCAGGGACGTCGGGCGGCAAATTCCATTCACGAACGGGCCACGATGAAGACCACCGTGTCCTGGACGACGCAAGACACGATGGCCTTTATCGTACCCTTCCTTTCGACGGTTGTCGATCTCCGCGCAATCCGAAGCCCGAACTTGTTCGACGGACACGTGTCTGCCTCGTGGTTGCTTCTGTTTACCAGCCCTGGGATAAGACCTCGGCCTGTTCGAGCACGGTCTGGGTCGCCTTTTCTTGCTTGTCGGGCGGGTAGCCGTGGCGTCGGAGGACGCGCTTGACGATCACCCGGAGCCGGGCCCGGACGTTCTCGCGGACCGTCCAGTCGATCGTGACGTTTGATCTGACCGCGACGACCAGCTCGCGGGCGATCGCGCGCAATGTCACTTCGCCCAGCACCTTGACCGCGCTGTCGTTGGTTTCAAGGGCGTCGTAGAAGGCAAGCTCCTCCTCCGAGAGGCCCAGGTCCGTTCCCCGCTGGTTCGCCGCGCGCATCTCCCTGGCGAGCGCGATCAGCTCCTCGATCACCTGGGCGGTCTCGACGGCGCGGTTCTGGTATTTCCGAACCGCCTGGTCGAGAAGCTCGGCGAACGATCGCGCCTGGACGACGTTGCGGCGCGATCGGATCTTGATCTCGCCCGCCAGCAACTTCCGCAAGAGCTCGACGGCGAGGTTGCGGCGCGGCATGCCGCGGACCTCGGCCAGGAACTCGTCCGAGAGAATCGAGATGTCCGGCTTCTTGAGTCCCGCGGCGGCGAAGATGTCCACCACCTGATCCGAGACGAGCGCCTCGGAGATGATCTGCCGGATGGCGTGGTCCAGCGCGTCGTCCGCCTTGCTCTCGCCGGGCGTGCTCTTGGCCAGCACGGCACGCACGGCCTGGAAGAACCCCACATCATCCCGAATACGCAGCGCCTCCTCGTTTGGCACCGCGAGCGCGAAGGCCTTCGACAGCTCGGTGACGGCGCGGGTCAGCCGGGCTTTGCCATCCTCCAGGGCGAGGA
>JBOGTX010000169.1:0-1638 GCA_050695695.1 Chloroflexota bacterium | reverse complement strand
CGGCGCAGAAAGATGCCTGCCCCGATGAGGTCGAGACCGAGCACCCCGACGAGCGGGACTGCGGCTACGGGAACTCCTCCACCCGGCGGAAGCTGGCGCGGCGGGAGGCCGATCCGACGCTCGTGGCGACCAGCAGCCCGATGCAGATCACTAAGCCGCCCAACCGCGCGAGAGTCGGCCGAAGCGCGGACACCGGACGACGGATCAACTGGTCTTCTGCCATCGCGCCGGGAGGTTTACCGGGCGACCCGACGCCACTCCCCGACCCGGTGTGGACGCGCACTGGTTCGACGCCCTCGGCCACGCTCAGGATACGCTGTCGTGTATCGTGGGGGCGATTTCCTTCCGGAAGAACGTGGGGACACCGGCGACGCTTGTCGCGACGACCGTCGCCGTGATACATTCTGGCCCGGCGCTAGTGCCTCGGCTTTGTCAGGACGGGAACGACCTGGCCAAACGTGATACGCCGCGTCAGATCTGGAAAAAGGAGTCTCGCGATGGCAACCAATCAGGCGGCCGGCCGGAAAGCCAGCCCGCTCGAACGAATCGCGCCCGGCATCAAGATCACCGCCCAGATGTCGCCGGAGCCGCGCGAGCCGGACCTGCAATTCGTCCGGCAGATGGGCGTCGAGCACGTGGTGCTCTGGACCGACGCCTCGAAGTCGAGCGCCGCATACTACGCCAGCCGCAAGGCGCTCTTCGCCGAGCACGGCTTGAACGTGTACGGATTCGGCAACTCGGACGTCCACAACCAGCCGGCGATCGTGCTCAACCTGCCAAACCGGGACGCCAAGGTCGAGGAGTACAAGCGGCACCTCCAGTCGCTGGGCAAGGCCGGCATCCCCTACACGACCTACGCCCACATGCCGAACGGTATCTGGAGCACCGAGCCCGAGCAAACCCGGGGCGGCGCGACCGCGCGCGGGTTCGACGAGGCGAAGGCGAAGAATGGCCACTGGCGCGATCAGGTCTACACCCTGCCGCTGACCAACGGCCGCGAGTACAGCGACGCGGAAGTCTGGGACAACTACGCCCACTTCATCCGCCAGGCCGCGCAGGTCGCCGAGGACGAAGGGGTGATGATCGGAATTCACCCGGACGATCCACCGATCTCCCGACTGGGCGGCGTGCCGCGGATCTTCAGCACCTTCGCAAGCTACCAGCGCGCCCTCGAGATCGCCGATAGCCCGAACGTCGGCATCTGCCTCTGCGTCGGCTGCTGGCTGGAGGGCGGCGAGCTCTGGGGCGTGGACGCGATCAGCGCGATCCGTTCCTTCGGCGAGCAGCAAAAGCTGTTCAAGGTCCACTTCCGCAACGTGGCCGCGCCGCTGCCGCACTTCGTCGAGACGTTCGTCGACGACGGCTATCAGGACATGTACCTGGTGATGAAGGCGCTCCAGGAGGCCGGATTCCGCGGCGTGGTGATTCCGGACCACATCCCACGCATGGCCGACGACCCGCGCCTGGGAACCGCCTTCACGATCGGCTACATGAAGGCGCTGCTGAAGCGGGCGGAAGAGGAAGTCGGACGCGGGTAGGTTAACGTGAAGCGTACCGAATTTTGCGCGCTGCGCCCGGGGAGACCTCTCTCCCGGCCTCTCCCCGGCGCGGGGAGAGGAGCTTGTTACGAGGCATTGG
>JBOGTX010000168.1:0-2383 GCA_050695695.1 Chloroflexota bacterium | reverse complement strand
TCTCGGGGGACAGAGCACGCGTCAAGTCGCCGACGCGATGTTCTCGCGCCTTTATCAGGCGAAGCTTCAGTACTTCCGCGAACATCGCGGTCGACGCGCGGCCCGGGTCTACCAGGTTATCCTCGTGCTCGCGGCGTGGGCCCGCCTTGCTGCCTTTCGCTGTGCCTGGCTCACTGGCCGGTCGACCGACCGGAAACACCGTGACCTCGCCCGATGCTACCGACGGCTCATCTCAGATCTTCCGCGTTTCTAGAAGATTTCCACTGAGAACCAGGTGGATTTATGGGGTAAATCCACCTGGTTCTCAGTGTGGCTTTGGAGTAGGAGTACCCTGATGAATCGGCACGACGACCCTCAGACTCGAAATATGTCGATCAATGCGGTTGATGGTGCGGACTTCCCTTACGTTTGTCCCGCGTGCGGTTCGCCGTTGGCTCCGGACGAGGCGGGCGATCCGACCGGGAAGCTCACCTGCCGCCAGTGCTCCGGCACCTACGTCGTGTCTGAGGGTGTCGCGACGCTAATTCCACTCGACGCCTACCGGCGATTTCCAATCCGGAAGGTTCAGGACGTCTACGATCGAGCTTACGGCCATCCCGGGATCATGGGAACCCAGTTCGACCCGGAATATTCGCGGGTGACCAAGACTGCCTTGTTGGAGTTCTGTCACGGCGCGCCGAACGCACGAATTCTCGACATTGGCACCGGCGATGGAGACCTGTGGACCTTCACGCCTGATGCCAACAACGGATACGCGATCGATATTTCGGAGGTCGGCGTTCGGCGGGCGCGGGGCCGCTTTCCGTCCCTTCACGCCGCCGTCGCGGTGTCGGAGTGGCTCCCGTATCCGAATGAGTTTTTCGGGTCGGTCATCGCCGCCGATACGCTCGAGCACGCCTTCGATCTCGTGCAAAGCCTGCGCGCGATCAAGCGTGTCCTGGCTGCTGACGGTACTCTCGCCTGCTCGGTCCCAGCCCCCGATTCATTGCGCAAATGGGGGTATAATCGCATGCTCCGGGGCGTTCCTTCGCTTCGTTTCGCGCTGCGATTAGCCCGAGTGGTCCTGCTTCGCGCGTTTCTGTTCGGCAAGCCAAATTTCCAGCCGCTCGACCGTGACCTCTCGCTGGATGGTTGGCGGCAAGTGCTGGACGAGGCCGGATTTCGGATCGTCACCCTGCGAGAGTGGCCGGCTCCGCCCCTGAAGCCCATCGTCTACCTCGTGTCTGCTAAGGTAGCGTCATGACGCGGTGCCTACCCAGAAGAGCCGTACTTGGCATCCTCGGCATTGCCTTTCTCGTCCGCATGGCAGCGGCGTGCTATCTTGGCGACGCCGTGACCGGTCTCTCGGGTGCCCAGGATGAGGTCTCGTACAGCATGCTCGGGGAGCGATTTGCGACCGGGCACGGTCTGACGTTCCCGACGGCGTGGTATCCCTGGATCGCGCCCAACGCGCCCCAGTCTTACTACTCCGCGGCGATGAGTCTTTACCTGGCCACCATTTACACAGTCTTTGGCTTTCATCCGCTCGTCGCCCGCGTCATCACCGGCGTCCTCAGCACGCTGGTCGTTCTGATGATCATTCTGATCACGAATCGAATCTTTGGCAGGGAAGCGGCGATCCTGGCTGGACTCATCGCGTCGGTGTACGCTTACCTGATCTTCTATGGGGTCACGCTCGTCACTGAGACGCCATTCATGCTCGCCGTCCTCGGTGCGATCTACCTCGCCTATCTGATCGTCGACTCGCCCTCGCTCGCCAGGTGGATTCTGCTTGGCCTCGCCCTGGCCTTGGCGACGCTGTTTCGATCAGCCGTGATCTTCTTCCTCCCCGCTTTGTTGTGGTGGGTCATCCACCGACAACGGGGCCAGCGCCTGATGGTCGTTATTCCAATCGCGTTCATTGCGCTGTTCCTTCTCCCCTTCACGATCCGCAACTACATGCTCTGGCACCATTTTCTGCTCCTCGAGTCACAGTTCGGGCATGTCTTCTGGAATGGTAATTATCCCGGCCAGTATCTGAGCTTCGATCCGTCCAGGGCCTTTCCGATACCCTCTGACGTTCTGGCTAGCCATAATGACGCGGAGATCACCGACACTCTCCTGTGGATGGGGATACATAATGTCCTGAGTCATCCCGATAACTTTGCGCTCGTGACCGTCGCCCGTCTTCGCGAGCTCTTCACGTTCTGGCCAACGTCCGATTCGACGACGGTCGCGAATGTGATGCGCGTTAGCTCATTTGGCATCCTGCTACCGTTCGTGATCGCCGGTCTCGCGCTGACGCGGCGACGGTGGCGGGAGCTTTTCCCGATTCTCTCGTTCGTCGTGATCCAGACCGCGGTCTATTCGGTAACCTGGACCATGATTCGTTATCGCATTCCGA
>JBOGTX010000167.1:0-1801 GCA_050695695.1 Chloroflexota bacterium | reverse complement strand
GATCATCCCACTGCTCAGCACGTCTTCGACGTTTTTCTGGGAGCGCTGGACGGCACCGCGACGGCGCTGGTGGTGGCGACTCACGACATGGCAATTGCCGAGCGCATGCAAGTGGTTTGGCGGGTTCGCCACGGCACCCTTGAGGGGAGCGACGCATGATTGCTTTGCTGTGGCTGAGCGGCCTGCTCTCCCGTCGATCCGGTCGGTTACTCGGAGCCATGGTGGGGGTCGCCCTCACCGTCGGTCTCCTCGCGGCGATCGGGTCGTTCATCGCGACCAGCGCGGCGACGATGACCCGCCGCGCCATTGCCGACGTCCCCGTGGACTGGCAGATTCAGCTCGTCCCGGGAGCCAGCGTCAATCGGGTTCTCAGCGCGCTCGGTCAGTCAACGGGGTACACGACGAGTCAGACCGCCGGCTACGCCGACGTCGCCGGGCTCGTTGCGCAGACCAACGGCACTGTCCAGACGACCGGGCCCGGCAAGGCCCTCGGCCTCGGGCCCGGCTACCGCCAGGCCTTTCCCACCCAGATCCGGCCGCTGGTCGGGTCTGCCGACGGCGTCTTGCTCGCCCAGCAGACCGCGGCAAACCTCCACGCCAAGGTCGGCGATACGATCATGATCAACCGCGTGGGCTTGCCTCCGGTCTCCGTCCGCGTTAACGGCGTGGTCGACCTCCCGAACGCCGATTCGCTGTTCCAAGCGATCGGGGTCCCGGCCGGCGCGGCGCCCCAGGCCCCGCCAGATAACGTCGTGATTCTTCCGATGAGTCAGTGGCACCAGATCTTCGACCCGCAGGCCACGGCGCGCCCGGATTCGGTACGGATTCAGCTTCACGTCCGGCTCGCGCACAATCTCCCCGCCGATCCGGGAGCGGCCTACGTCGCGGTTCAGCAACGCGCCCACAATTTAGAGGCGCGGATCGCCGGGAGCGGAATCGTTGGCGATAATCTCGCGGCCCGCTTCGACGGCGCCCGATCAGACGCCCTGTACGCGCGGGTTCTCTTCTTATTCTTGGGATTGCCCGGCGTCATCCTCGCGGCTCTGCTCACCTTCACCATTGCGGCGTCGGGTCAGGATCGTCGTCGCCGTGAGCAAGCGCTGCTGCGGGTACGGGGTGCGCCGGCCGCCCAAATTCTTCGACTGGCCGCCCTGGAAGCTCTGCTGGTCGGCCTCGGTGGGGTGATCGGGGGCACCGCCCTCGCCCTCGTCGTGGCGCGTCTCGGCTCCGCCGGTGGTGCGACGCCGGCGAGCGCTTGGTGGTGGACGGCGGGCGCGGCGCTGACCGGAGCGCTCCTCACCGTCGGCGCGGTGGTCTATCCCGCATGGCGTCAACTGCGCCAGCCGCCGGGAGCCGCCGCACGCACCATTGTCGGCCGGGCCCGGCCCGCCTGGTGGCAGCGTATGTACCTCGACATCCTCCTACTGGTGGCCGCCGCGGTGGCGTTCTTCCAGGTTGCTTCCAGCGGCTATCAGGTCGTAGTTGCACCCGAAGGTGTTGCCCAATCGTCGGTTTCCTACCAATCCTTCATCGCACCGGTGTGCCTCTGGATTGGCGTGGCTCTGCTCGCGGTCCGGGTCTGGGAGTATGGCCTCCAGAATGGTCGGGGACTGCTGACCCGGCTTTTGCGTCCGCTCGGCCACGAACTGTCCGGCGTCGTCGCCGCCTCGCTCGGACGGCAGCGAGTCCTGCTGACCCGGGGCGTCGTCCTGGTCGCCCTGGCCTTCTCCTTCGCCATCTCGACCGCGGTCTTCAACACGACCTACAACGCGCAATCTCGGGTCGACGCTCAGCTGACCAA
>JBOGTX010000166.1:0-4693 GCA_050695695.1 Chloroflexota bacterium | reverse complement strand
CTGGTGATCCGCGGATGCCACTCGAGATCCGGGTCAAGGGGGAGAATCGGGCGGTTCACGTACCGGTAGGGCAAGCGGGTGAAATCCAGATCGCTGTAGCCCGGGCTGGTGGTCAGGATCTCCCGGGGCGCCGCGTCGCGCAGCCGGGGGAGCAAATACCCCAGCTTGATCACGACGATTTTGTGATCCAGCGGATCGATTCCGCCCTTTTGGATGTCTTCGGGCGACGCGAACGTCGCGCGCCGACTCGTCACCAGGACGTGGACTCCGTCGACCCGCAGCGTCGCGATCGCCGCCTCGGCCGATCCAGCCGGTGGCTCGTACAGGTGCTCGATCAGGCCGGTCACCGGGAGCGGTCCGGCCGGGGGCATCGCGAGCTTGCCCGCCAGCGCGACCGACACCGTCGCGCCAACCCCACGGGCCAGGCAGAGCTCGACCACCTCCGGATCGGGAAGGCCGACGACGACCGCGTCGGGGACCCGCCTGGCCAGCAGCCGAGCGAGGAAGAGGGTCGAGTCGCCGGGCGCCCCGGCCGTCACGTTGTCCCCGCCGTCGGTCAGGAACACGCTCCGCTCCGGCGCCACCAGCGCGCGGTCGATCGCCTCGTCGATGCCTGGCGCGACTTCCTGATCGTAGGTGAAGTCGTGTCGACGGTCCCACATCGCCTGAGCCAATCGCCTGGCCGCGCGGCGAGCGGCCGGCAGGCGCGCGTCGTCCTCGGCGACGACGCTGACGCTGCTTCCGGAATGCGGCGTGTCGGACCAGCCGAAGCCGATCATGACCTCGGCATTCAGGATCCCCGGCTGGCTTTCGATCTCCCGGGTGAGCCCGAGGAGCGACTTCATCGGCTCGACCGGCGTCGTCGCGCGCTCGCCCGGCAAGAGGAGCGGGAGCCGGATGAACGCCGGATGGGTGCGGTGCCCCAGGCGCACTCGTCGGGCCAGGAGGTGGAGGGCACGCTCCAGAGTCTCATGCGCGTCCCGGTGCGGGGCGGTTCGGTAGGCGGCCCAGGTGTCGACTTTGTTCGCAAACTCCTCGGTGATGTTGGCGTGCGGGTCAAGGCGTGCGACGATCGGGATGTCGTTTCCGAGGGCGGCGCGAATCTCGCGCACCAGGTCGGTCTCGCCGTTCCAAATGTTCTCGACGGTCATCGCGCCGTGCAGGACGAGGCAGACGCCGTCGAGGGGCCCGGCCGCCCGAAGGCCGGCCACGATCTCGTCGCGCCAGCCGACGTACGCGCTCTCCTCGACGATCCCCGACGGAGTGAGGTGGGTGGCGTACAGCACCGGCACCGGCTCCATGCCCAGCTCGCGGAGCGTGTCATCGACGCCCAGGTGCTGGATGACCTCCGGACCGCGCAGCACGGCAAAGTCCCGGGCGGTCGCCTTGATTGGCGAAAAGATGAGCGCCTCCTGGACGATTCCCGCGATGCCGATACGCATGTGACTCCTCCTAAACTTTTCGCGCTATTTCCCGGCCCCGCTCGTCAGCCCCTGGACGACCCAGCGCTGCAGAAAAACGAACAGGAGCATCACCGGTAACGTGCTCACCGTCGAGAGGGCCATGATCGAGTTCCAATCGCGCACGTACTGACCAAAGAATTGCGCCAGGCCGATGCTGAGGGTCTTGGACGCCGCGGTGTCGGTCAGGACCGCGGCGATCAGAAACTCGTTCCAGGCGACCAGGAAGGTGAAGGTCGCGGTGGCGATCACGCCGGGCATAATCAACGGAACCAGAATTCGCAGCAACGCGCCGGGGCGCGTCGCGCCGTCGATCAGCGCCGCTTCCTCGAGATCGACCGGAATCGCGTCGATGTAGCCTTTCAAGAGCCAGATCGCGATCGGCAGGGTGAAGGCGGTGTCGCCGAAGATCAGGCCGATCACGCTGTCGTAGACCCGAAACGTGTGAGCGAGGATAAAGTAGGGAATGATCACGTTCACCGGGGGAAGCAGCCAGAGGGCGAGGATCGCCATCAGCAGCGCCCGCCCACCCGGCAGGCTAAACCGCGAGAAGCCATAGCCACCGATCAAGCCAAGCCCGACCGTGATCGTGACGGTCGCGAAGGCCACGACACAGGTGTTAGCGATGTAATGGCGATCATCCGAGCTACCCAGAATCCGCTGGAAGTATTCCAACGTGACCTGGTGCGGGATGAGCAGCGGTGGGTCGGCCAGGATCTCCCCGATCGGACGAATCGCGGCGAGCACCATCCAGACGATTGGAAAGAGCGCGAAGAGTAGAGCGAGCGCGCCAAGCGCCACGATCAGCGCCTGGACCGGCGCGATCGAGCCCGAGCGCCGCGGGTTAGAAACCAGTGCCATCCGTCTCACCGGAGCGGAACACCGTCCGCAGGTAGACCACGGCCATGATGGCCAGAGCGAGCAAAACCAGCGTGCTGATCGCGGCGGCGTTGCCCAGATCGCCGTCGCCAAATCCCTTTTGATAGACGTAGTACGAAATCGTCTCGGTGGATCGGAAGGGTCCGCCCTGGGTCATGATCTTCATCAGGTCGACGTGACCAAACGTCGAGATGATATCGATGGTCGAGATCGCCGCGAGAATCGTCCGGAGCTGAGGCAGGGTGATGAAGCGGAACTGGCCCCAGGCGTTGGCACCGTCGACTTTCGCGGCCTCGTACAGCTCGATCGGGATCGATTGAAGCGAGCCGAGAATGGCCAGCATATAGAACGGGTACGATTTCCAGGTGTTGACCAGGACGAGCGACGCCATGGCCAATCCGGGCGTTCCGAGAAAGTCGATCGCTTGTGGCAGGTGGAGAATTGACAGCCCGATCCAGTTGAAGATGCCGAAAGGGTGGAACATCAACGACCAGATTAGCGCCGCGGCCGCGGTCGAGAAAATCCAGGGCAAGATCAGCAGGCCACGCACGAGGTTACGCAAAGAAATACTGAACCAGACCCGATTCACCATGACGGCAAGGGCCAGACCAATCGCTAGATGAAGGACGACCGAAGGGATGGTGAACTCCGCCGAGTTGAGCAGGTCGGCCCAAAACCACGGATCGGCGAGCGTCGTGGCATAGTTGCTCAGGCCGACGAAGACCCACGTCCCCTGGTTCTGGTCCATCACGCTGAGCCGCAGGGTATAAATGAGCGGGAAGATGCTCAGGGCGAACAAGTAGAGGACCGGCGGCGCGACCAGCAGGTAACCGGTGACCCAGCGGTAACTCTTGAGCCGCGATCGGCCGATCGCGGAAGTCCGGGAACCCTTCCGGACGCCCGTGGACGGGGGAAAAACGGTAGATTGCCCCAGCCGATCGGACATGTCACCTTCGTTCAGTGGCGTGGAGGATTGCCCGCCGCTTGCCCTGCTGCCCAGCGCGGCAAGCCCCCCCCATGCGACTGCCCCTCGAGTCGCGCGCCTCTCGACGACCGGCACCGCGCCGCGGAGACTCTAGCGCGCGGCGTCGATCGTCTTCTGCCAGGTCGCGGTCACCGCGTCGAGGGCCGCCTTCGACTCCTTTTTACCGGTCAACACATCCTGGAAGGCCAGCAAGAAGTCCGCGGTCAGGGTGTCACCATCCGGCACGATCGTCAGGGCGTTGACGTTGTGCGCCGGATCCTGATTCGCGAAGTCGGGAATGTACTTCAGAATCGGGTCGTCGCTCCCTTTGAGCGACGCCATGCCGGCGTTCGTCGCCCACGGGAGGCTCACGATCTTCGTCATGGTCACACTGACCGAATCCGAGTACAAGTACTTCAGAAAGGCCGCCGCCTGGTCCGGATGGGTCGACTTGCTGCTCAATCCCATACCGCTCGACGCCCAGGCGTAGCCGCCGGTCTTGTCTTTCCAGGCCGGGGCGTACGCCAGCTTGATCGAGGGAGTCATCTGCTTCGCTTTCGTCCAGATGAACGGGCCATCGATGATCGTGGGAACTTTCTGGGTTGCCACGTATTCGAGCATCTGGGTCTGGTCTTCGCCCATCGCATCGGGAACGACCAGGTCCATCCCGTAGAACTTCTTCCACCAGTCAAGGGTTGCGACACCTTCCGCCGAGTTGAAGACCACGTTCCCGCCGGAATCGAACAACTGCCCGCCAAGCTGGGCGATACGAAAGGCGAAATAGCGGCCGATGGTAAACCCGCCATCTTTCAGCGGCATGCTCATGCCGTAGCTATTGCTGGCCTTGTCGCGTAGTTCCTGCTCGATCTTCACGAACTCGTCCCAGCTCGTCGGGGGCTGGAGATTCTTCTTCGCGAAGATGTCCTGATTGTAGGCGAACTGAAAGGGAATGAGATAGAGGGCCAGGCCCATGGTTTTGCCCAGGTAATTCCACGGGGTAGCCGTCGTCAAACTCTTGGCGAACGTTTCGTCGCCCTTCAAAATGGGTGAAAGATCGGCGACGTAGCCGAGCTTGACTAGATTGGGGATCCAAGAGCCTTCGGTGCCGAACGCGTCGTACGAGCTGTCCCCGGCCGCCGCGGCCGCCGTCAGCTTCTGCGACATCTGGGGATAGGACACGTCGACCACGGTCACGGTGATATTTGGGTTGGCGTCCTGGAAGTTCGAGATCAGTTTCGCGTGATTCTCGGGCCCCCACTCGTGGACCCACCATTCGAGCCACTTGATCTCCACCTTCGCGCCGGTCGAAGCGGCGGTCGCGGCCGGGCTGGTCGAAGTGTACGGCGACGGCCTGCACGCCGGCGTCGACCTCGACGTCTACACCGGCCAC
>JBOGTX010000165.1:0-1800 GCA_050695695.1 Chloroflexota bacterium | reverse complement strand
GATCATCCCCACCAGCTCCATGATACAAGGAGCTTGGCTCGAACCATCATGCTGCCCATCGGTCGTGCCCGCTGTCCCCGGGCGCGGGGAGAGGCCGGGAGAGAGGTCTCCGCGCCGCAGCCCGCGAAATTTGGACGCTTGACCTTTCCGGCCTGAACCGGGGTTAGAATAGGAGAGACCTGTTCCAAACGGGAGGGATCGATGAGTCGGATCAACCGCGCGGCGGTGATCGGCGCCGGGACCATGGGCGCCGCCATCGCGGCGCACCTCGCGAACTCCGGTCGTCCGGTCCTGTTGCTGGACACCGTTCCCACCGAGCTGACCGCCGCGGAAGCCGCGCGCGGCCTGACGCTTTCGCGCCCCGCGGTCCGAAATCGCCTCGCCCTGGCCGGTCTCGAGCGCGTCAAGAACGCCCATCCGCCGGCGCTCTTCACTCCCGAGACCGCGCGCCTGATCACGGTGGGGAACGTCGAGGACGGCCTCGGCCAGCTCTCCGAAGTCGACTGGATCGTCGAGGCGGTGACCGAGCGGCTGGACGTGAAGCGCGCCCTGTTCGAGCGGATCGAGGCCGTCCGAAGCCCCGAGACGACCGTCAGCAGCAATACCTCCGGCCTGCCGATCGGCCAGATCGCCGCCGGGCGCTCGGCCGACTTTCGCGCCCACTTCCTGGGAACCCACTTCTTCAACCCGCCCCGCCAGATGAAGCTACTGGAAGTCACCCCCACCCCCGATACCCTGCCCGAGGTCACCGCGGCGATTCGTGACCTGGGCGAGCGCGAGCTTGGCAAAGGGGTGGTTCTGTGCAAAGACACCCCGAACTTCATCGGCAATCGTCTTTTCACCTTCGACCTCGTCTTCGCCCTGGTCTACGCGATCGAGCACGGCTACACCGTCGAGGAGGTCGACCTGTTGACTGGCCCGCTGATCGGGCGGCCGCGCACCGGCACGTTCCGCCTGCTCGACCTGGTCGGCCTCGACGTGATGGCGATGGTCGGCGACAATCTCTATCCAAACATTCCGGACGACGAAAGCCGCGAGCTACTGCGCTCGCCACGCCTGAGCGGGCTCACCGGCCCGATGATCGAGCGCGGCTGGCTTGGCAACAAGAGCCACCTCGGCTTTTACAAAGAGGTTCGAGACGGTGGCGGACGGGCGTTTTGGGCGCTTGACCTCGAGACGCTAGAGCACCGGCCGCCGAGGACGCCGGCCCTGGAATCGCTGGCGGCGATCCAAAAGGAGCGCGACCTGGCAGTCCGCCTGCGCTTGCTCGCCGGGCTCGACGACCGGGCCGGCCAGCTCGTCCGCGCGGTGCTGGCGAATTTCCTCGGCTACGCCAGCCGTCGTCTGCCCGAGGTCGCCGACGACGTCCAGTCGGTCGATCGCGCGATGCGCTGGGGGTTCAATCATCAGCTTGGACCGTTCGAGATCTGGGACGCCTTTGGACTGACGGCAGGGCAGCGGCTGGTCGATCAGCACGATCCGCGCGGCGTCGCGCCCTGGGTGGACCAGTTGATCGCGTCCGGCCGATCTGCCTTTTATCAGGATGCGACCTACTGGAGCGTGGCGCGCGCCGCGCCGGAGGAGCGCGTCGAATCACCGGATGCCTTGAGCCTTTCCGGGCGGAAGGCGCGGTCGGGTGTGGTCGTCGAGAACGCCGGCGCATCGCTCGTCGATCTCGGCGACGGCATTGCCGCCCTCGAGCTGCACACCAAGCTGAACACCCTGGACGAGCGCGTCGTCGAGCTGATCCAGCGCGCGCTCGAGAAAACCCGAACCGACTTCCGCGGGCTCGTGCTGACC
>JBOGTX010000164.1:0-1682 GCA_050695695.1 Chloroflexota bacterium | reverse complement strand
AGGAACAGGTTCACCAGGAAGTCCACCAGCATCGAAGCCAGGTGGATGGCGAAGGATGGTGAGCCCAACGACTGGCGGGCCGAGCCAATCAGGTCGTCGCTAATCTGGCGTGGATACGTCGTCGTGCCCAACAGGTCATACGGTCCCGGGCCAAAGGCTTGCTCGATTAACCGCGCCAGAATGCCCGGAGCCCGGACGATCAAATCACGGGTCTCTTCGAAGAAGCGCGGGCCGACGACGACCAGAATGATGATCAACGGACCGAGCAAGACGAGGTACACCAGCGCGACCGCCACGGCGTGGGGAAGTCCCCACCGCTGCCGTACGCCGGTCGCGACCGGTCCCAGCACGTAGGCGAGGGCGATTCCAATCAGAAACGGCGGGAGGATCGAGCGAACCAGGTAAAGGACGACGACCAGTGCGACGACCCCCAGCCACCACAGGCGAAACCCGGACACCGTCAGCACGGTCGGCTTTTCGGCCAACGTCCCTCCTGCTACAATACGCGCGACCACGACATGATCCGGCGCCCGAGAAGCTCTCGGCAATCTGGCAGATGGAGACCAGGCGAACGAAATCATGCGTATCTTTGTGACGGGCGCGACCGGGCAGCTGGGAAGCGAGATGCCTCGCGCGTTCGCTGGCCACGACATTATACCAGGGTCCCGTCCCGATTTTGATTTGACCGACGAACGCTCGGTCAGGACCGCGATCGAATCGGCCGCGCCGGACCTGATCATCCACGCCGCCGCCTACACTGACGTGGATGGCTGCGAGCGGGATCCCGAGCGCGCCTACCGAACGAATGCCCTCGGAACGCGGTTCGTGGCGTTGGCAGCGCGATCCGCCGGCGCGCGGCTGGTCGCGGTGAGCACCGATTACGTTTTCGATGGGACGAAAGGCGAGCCGTATCGGGAGTGGGACGATCCCCACCCGCTGAGCGTCTACGGGCGCTCGAAGCTGGCCGGCGAGCGGGAAGCGCTGACCTTGCACGATCGTTGCTACGTGGTGCGCACGTCGTGGGTCTACAGCCAACGGGGCCGGAACTTCGTCAAGACGATGCTTCGCCTGGCCGGCGAGCGACCCACCCTGACCGTCGTCGACGACGAGCACGGTGGCCCGACCCTCGCGGCCGATCTGGCCGATGCGATCGCGAAACTGGTCGATCGCCTGGTGTTTGGCGTCTACCACTTCTCGAACCAGGGCTCCTGTTCTCGCTTCGAGCTCGCCGCTCGGGCGATCGCGCTTGCTGGCCTTTCGGCCCGGGTCGTGCCGGTCAGCACCGTCGACTATCTCAGCCGCTATCCGCTGCCCGCCACGCGTCCGGCCAACTCGACGCTCCACAATCTCGCCGGCGCGGCGCTGGGAATCGAGCTGCCGCCGTGGGAGGACGCGCTGCGGCGACTCCTCCAGCGGCCATCGTGACCGCCATCGGCGTCGTGATCCCAAACCTGAACGGCGTGCGTTTCCTGCCGACCTGTTTGGACGCGCTCCGGCGCCAGACCCTCCCTCCCGCCGAGATCGTCGTCGTGGACGACGGATCCCGCGATGCGTCGCTGGACCTGTTGGCAAAATCCTATCCGGAGGTCAGAGTCGTCCCGCACGCGGACACCCTGGGCGTCGCGCGCGCGTTCAACGATGGAATCCAGGCGACGACCAGCCCGATCGTCGCGCTGTTGAAC
>JBOGTX010000163.1:0-6974 GCA_050695695.1 Chloroflexota bacterium | reverse complement strand
CGCAACCAGTTGGGCATCAGTTCGATTTGCCGGAGGCTGGCCCCGGTTACCGTGAACGACACTGGCGATTCCTTCCTGGTGATAACCAAGCGCCAGGCGGTGCACTTGGCGCTCACTGACGACGAGGAGTTCGGCGGTCTCGCGGACACTCAAGGAGCCAGCCACATGGCGGGCGAGAATGTCGGCGCGTCGTTGCTGTTTTAGGTTCAAGATTATTGTCCTCATACTCTATAGTATGCAGACATTTTCCCTGAGCAGTTAAGTCGGACATTTTCCCTGAGCAATGACATGAGTCACACCTCGCTCTTGACTTACCAGTTGGCCCGCGCTATATTGGAGTCACGACGCCGGACCGTGAGGTGCGGTAAGATCGTAAGCCGGATACGAGGAGGCTTCATGGGACCGCGAATGAAGAAACCTCGGGCGTTTTTGGGAGTATGGCAAGTCGACTGAGCCGGCCCTGCGTTGGCGCGTGGGGCGAAAGTCGACCTCAGGCTCAACCCAGTCCTGACTGGTCAAAGTAAGCCAGGGACGAGTTTCCTGGCACACCAGAGGAGAGCGGGGTGCAATCCCGCTGGGTGAACGTCCTGATCAAGATGCGCAAGCAGGCGAGGCCCCGGAGGATTTTCCTCCGGGGCCTCGTTCGTGTCCACGCCCTCGCTCCCGCGGTCGCGCTGCCGCCGCCGCTACTGCTGCTCGTAGTTCCAGCGCTCTTCGACCGGCAGCTCCTGGCCGCAGAGCTTGCACCAGCGCCGCTTGACCGCGGTGCCTCGCATTTCCACGTCGACGCTCGGATGGGTACAGACCGCCGTCTTTGACGGCGCTAACGCGGTCGCGGACGACTCGCTCTTTCGCCAGGGCAATTTGACGTGCACGTCGCCCTCCTTCACCGATCCTGATCCTAGATTTGGCTCAGGGCTTTCAACTCCCGACGAGAGTCTGTGTAATACCGATTATATAAAATCAGTGAGTCGAGTCAAGCGATTCTAAGATCCGAGGTGGATTTCACGTGGAACGGCAGAGCATGAGCTCGTCCGCACACTGGGAGCCGACCGTCGGTTGCTCGCGCGGTTCGCGTTGGCAGCTTCGTCTACGTGTCGGGTACGACCGCGACTGATGCCGAGGGGAAGATCGTGGGAATCGACGACGCCGACACTCAGGCGGTTCAGGCCTTGCGCAACGTCGAGCGCGCCCTCGTCCGCGCCGGGGCGACCCTCCGGGACACGGCGGCTGATTCAACACCGGCCTTCTTGATCGCCGCCGCGTTTTGCGCTATACCTACAAGCGGGAGGTGAGTTGCTTGCGGGTGAAGTTGATCCTGCTGTCGCTGGCCCTCGGTCTCCTGCTCGCCGGCTGCGGTGGGCGTGGTCAAACGGCGGCCCAGCCCACCGCGCCGGCCCACCCGGCCGCGGCCGTCTCGATCGTCGCGACTCCGACGCCAACCGGTCCGGGGGTGAACGCGCTCTTGAAGTCTTCAGGCGAACCGGCCGCGACGCCGCGCCCGAGCCCGGCCCGAGCGTCGGGAGGCGGGCTATCTTGCCTGAATCATCGCATGCGGTCGCTCCAGCGGGGGAATCTCCTGCCAACCAGCTTGTGCTCGTGACCGACACGAAATTTTATGGCGATTTCATCAATTTTTGACAATCGCGGACTAAGCTGAAGGTAACGACCAGAACGGCGACCCATCGAGACTCGGCACATGCGAAACCGGCCGCCGGAGGAGCTTCGCCTTGGCCCGATCAACGCCCAACCCATCGGATCGGTCCGCCGATCCGGCCCCGACCGCCGCCAGGCCTCGGGGCGGCGCCAAACGGGTGACCCGGCGCCTGGTGGTGATGAGCTCGGCCGCGATTCTCGCGGTGTACGCGGCCGGTTACCTCAAGACCGAGTCGGCCGCCGAGTCCGCCGCGCCGCGCGCCGGACCGACGGCGATCGCGCCGATTGCCGCGACGCCGACGACGTCCAGCACGTCGTCGTTCCTGGCACGGTCGTCCGCGGTCGACACGCCGGTCGCGACCGCGATTGCTCCCTCGGGCGGGTCGCCGTCGGTCAGCCCGACGGCGGGAGCGGGGCGGCCAGCCGCCCCCGCGCCGACCGCGACTCCGGCCGCCGGTTATCGCGATGGAACCTACACCGGCACTGGATCCAGCCGCCACGGCGACGTTCAAGCCACGGTGGTCATCAGGGGCGGGAAGATCGTCTCGGCAAACGTCGATGGCTGCCAGACGCGCTACCCGTGCTCGGTGATCCAGGACCTGCCCGGCGAGGTCGTACGGCAGCAGAGCGCCAACGTCGATTTCATCTCCGGCGCCTCGGATAGCTCGAGCGCCTATCAGGAAGCCGTCGCCAGCGCGCTGTCGCAGGCGTCGTGAACGACCGGACGATTCCGATGATTCGCCGCTCGGCGGTGCTGATGGACACGCTGGTCTCGAGCGTCGTCGTCGGCGAGCGGCTCGCCGACGCCGAAGAAGCGATCGGGCGAGCGATCAAGTGGTTCAACCAGGTCGAAGCCTGCTCCAGCCGCTTCGATCCGCGAAGTGAAGTGATGGGGCTGACCGAGCGAGTCGGGGTTCCGGTGGCGGTGAGCCCGATGCTTTTCGAGGTGCTGGGTTTCGCGCTCGCGGTATCGGCCGAGAGCGATGGTGCCTTCGATCCGACGGTGGGGCTGGCGATGGAGCGTCGCGGATTCAATCGGAACTACCTCACCGGTCGCCGAATCTCGACCCGGATCGATTCGCCCGATCGGTGCGATTATCGGGACGTCCGGCTGGACGCGAAGCGCGGCACGGTGACCCTGCGGCGGCCGCTGGTCCTCGATCTCGGCGCGGTCGCCAAGGGGTTCGCGATCGACCTGGCGGCGCGCGAGCTCGCGAGGTATCCGAATCTGGCGATCGACGCCGGCGGAGACCTCTTCTTTCGCGGCACGAATACCGAGGGCGAGCCGTGGCGGGTGGGCATCCGTCACCCACGCCGACCGGGCGATCTGATCGAGACACTTCGGGTGACCGACACGGCGGTCTGCACCTCCGGTGACTACGAACGTCGCGCCGAGGCCGACGGTGGCGGCCACATCCTGGCGGCCGGGTCTGGCCAGCCAGCCGACGCGGTCGCCAGCGTCACGGTCATCGCGCCGACCGCGATGGCCGCCGACGCGTTGGGGACCGCCGCTTTCGCCCTGGGGCCGGCCAGGGGCATCGCGCTGCTCGAGCGTCAGGGGGTCGAAGGGGTGATCTATTCGCCGTCGCTGGGCCGCTCCGCCACCGCTGGAATTGCGAGGTGCGCATGATCACCACCGATGCTGTGATCCCGACGACGAAAGTCGTCCGTCGACCGCGATTCGGCGCCATCAAGCGCTTCCTGCGCTCGCCGAAGTGGTATCTCTTCCTGGTGCTCGCCTTGCTCACGGCGGTCGCCGCGCCAACCGAAGGTCTCGATCGCGTCGCGCTCGACTTGATTAGCGCGATGCTCGCGGCGGCGGTCGTCGATCTGGCGATCGGACGTTGGCGGCGCGGGGTCTGGTTCTTCCCCGACGGCGCGCTTTTGACCGGAATGATCGTCGCGCTCGTGCTCAGCCCGGTCGAGTCGATGGCGACCGCGATGGGAACCGCGGCAATCGCGATCGTCAGCAAATACCTGTTGCGAACGCGCTGGTCGAACGTCTTCAATCCGGCCGCGCTGGCCCTGGTCGCCGCCTACTTCGCTTTCGGTGCCACTGAAAGCTGGTGGGGCGCGCTGCCCGACCTGCCGACGATCGCGCTAGTGATTCTGCTCGGCGCCGGGCTCTTCATGGCCGACCGGGTCAACAAGCTTCCGATGGCGATCGCGTTTCTGGGCGCCTACTTCGCCCTGTTCAGCGTCAGCGCGTTCGTCGGCAATCCGGCCTGGGTGGCGGAAATCTTCCGCTCGCCCGACGCCAACGCGGCACTCTTCTTCGCGTTCATCATGCTCGACGACCCGCCGACCTCGCCGGTCCGCTACCCCGACCAGATCTGCTACGGCGTGATCGTCGCGGTGGTCAGCTACGCCGTCTTCCTGACCGTCGGCGCGGAGTATTACCTGCTGGCGGGCGTGCTGGTCGGCAACCTCTGGGAGACCCTCCGCCGCTGGGACGAGCGGCCACGGGCGAAGCTAATGACGACGTAGGGGGCTCTTGTCCCTTACTCGTACACGTCCCTCCAGTGCCCAACACCAACGACAAGCACTGTCTGACGGTGCTCTTGTAGCTCGCAATTAACTCGGTAGTCTCGTACCCGAAAGCGCCAGAGCTCAGATTTGTCGTGCCGCGGCGGCTTCTCGAGATCTCGAGGATCCCCTGCGTTGGCAATGCGCTTTGATTTGGCCCCGGTACCTTTAGCCCGACGCGTCGTGACCTTCGGGTGATGCGACGCCCCGCCCCGCGCCGCATCATTTCCTTGAACGAGGTGATCGCTCATGGAAGGTATTCAGTGCGCGTGGTGCCGCCGGCTCAAGGGACGCGATGGCTGGCCGACCGGTCCGCCGATCGCGCTGGAGGTCGGTCGGTCGCACGGAATCTGCCAGGAGTGCGCCCGCACGGTGGAACGCGCGCCGGATGGCTCCGCCGCGGATACTGAGGTGAAGGAGCGGCAGGGGTGGGGGCCAAGAGTCAGAAGAAGCGCGCGCACATCGTCGTGCGCCCGAACGTGATCGAGCTGCAAGTCGACGAGGGCGAGACGATCCGCACGATCATCTTCGACCGGAACTCGGCCGCAAGCCAGGAGGCGGCGCGCAAGCTGCTGATCAAAGAGGCGACGACCCTGGGCTACCGGGTCGTCGAGGAGTGACGGATCGCCGCCCACCGCGGGGAGCCGAATCGCTGGACCCACGAATGGGTGACCGCCTGATGGACGGCCGCATGGATGCCAGAGCAACCGTGATTCGCAATGCGATCATTCTCGCTCACTTGAGATCGGGTTCCGGCGTCAGCGACCAGACTGGATGGATCTCCATCCAGCCGTGGTTGGTGTCGAGCACGTAGGGCCCAATCGCCTCGATGGCCGAGCCGACCGCCGGGGTCGGCAGGCTCGCGCCGGTGCAAATTCCGAAGCTGGCGGTACCGAACGGTTGGCGCGGCGGCACACCCACCAGGCAGCCGGGTTGATCCGCGGGCACGATCTCGAGCACGAGGGTGCCGCGCTGACGCGTGAGGTTTCCCCGGTTCAGCAGCACCCGCTCCGGCGCCTCCAAGCTCAGGTTCACGAACACGTCGCCGTCGTCCTCGACTCGCACCTGGCGTACTACTCCGATCACCGATTGGCAGGACGTCACCACCAACAGCCGCCTGGAATCATGGACGTTGGCGAGCGGATCTCCGGATCGGCAGGGCGACGCCACCGGCGTGGGCATCGCGCGCTCCCAGTCGAACCGCTGGGTATTCAGTCGAACCTGGAAGCCAAAGGGGCCCTGGAGCCAGGTGCGATACCCGTCGGTAAACGAGGTGATATTGCTGGCCCTTCGCCAGGTCAGGAGCCCGCCGGCCCCGGATGGGCCGCTCGTCTCCTGAAAGGCATCTCCGGTCAGCGGGCTAAAGTGCGCATCGCGGCGGCAGTTGCCCACGATCTCGGGGATCAGGTCGTGCATCGCCCGGAAGCCCTGGTCGAAGCGACATCGGGTGGCGTTCGCCGGCGTTGCTCTGACGAGCACGACGCACATCACGAACAGCGGGGCCAGGAGCCAGGAGACGCCGACACGCATCCACTCTCCTCGCCATCTCCTGAGCGAGCAGGCCCCCAGGAGGCAAGTCGTTGACGGCTCATGCAAGGGGAATGCCGGGCATTACCTCACCCACGGCACGCGCCACGTCGCCCGGGATGGACACGGAAGAACCGCCTCCTCTCCCATCTTGGAGCATCACGCGCGATGCTCCAGGAGCTTTTTAGGACAAATAGGTGGATCTGCCATAGGCCTTCCGGTGGATGAACGTTCGTCACCTGAACCGCATGATGACGCTGGCCGCGACGACGATGAGATCCGTCACTGCGATTGGGACGAGCGCTCTCGCCGGCTCCGTGGCGAGATTGGGCCGGGAGGTCAAGGGTCGGATGGCAGTGACGAGAGTTCGGGGGGAGCTGCATTGCTACAACTGTGGCTACATCGCCGCGAAATTCGAGGGAGAGCATGCCGGTGGCAATCTGAGAGCCCGCTTGATCACCCCGGCCAACGGACCGGGCGTGCGGCGCCGGCCGGGCGCGCCACCGCGCTGCGGCCGCTGTGGTGGACGGCTCTTCATGGAAGATATCGAAGTCATCCGACCGGGCATGCCGACGGAGAACGCACCAATCGTTCCGCTGGCCAGCCTGTTCTTCGCGAACGCCGGCGCCGGCGAGTAAGTTCTCATTTCGAGACTGTCGCCAAAAGGCGAGCGAGCGACAGGTCGGCAAGCGAGTCGAGCCGGAGGTCGGCGCGGTCCAGGGGAAGCTGCTTCGTCAGGTCATTCGGGACGGCCACGCAGTAAAGTCCGGCCCGCTTGGCCGCCAGGATGCCATTCGGGGAATCCTCGAGGGCGATCGCCTGGTCGGGCCACACGCCGAGCGCCCGGAGTGCCGACAGGTAGAGCTCCGGCTCGGGCTTGACCACCGCGACGTCGTCCGCGCTCTTCAGGCAATCGAAGCGCGAGATCAGGCCAAGGCGGTCGAGATGGCCTGCCACCCACCAGCGTGGCGAGCTCGAGGCGACCCCCAGCTTCAGCCCTAACGCCGTGGCGTCACGCAGGTAGTCCTCGACGCCCGGGCGGATCGGCTCGCCGGCCAGCAGCTCGTCATTTCGCTGGCGACGGGTCCGACGCAGCGCGTCGCGGTCGATCGGTCGCCCCAGTTGACGCTCGAGCTCGGCAAAAGCGTCGAAAGCGTTCAGGGTTCCAATCGCCACGGCGTAGGTTGCAAGGGTCAGCTCGGCGCCGTGGGCGCGGTAGATCTCCTGCCAGGTCCGAAACTCCGGCCCCTCGGTATCGAGGATCA
>JBOGTX010000162.1:0-8972 GCA_050695695.1 Chloroflexota bacterium | reverse complement strand
AATCCCGGCCTTACTCGGGCTGCTTTAGCCGGACGTTACTGGGCGCTCCCGAAGGGAAAGCGGAAGATGAATCGGAGGAACGGTGAGTTACAAGTGGGCGGTCCTGATCGTCTTGATGCCGACCCTCACCATGGTCGCGCTCGACCTCACCATCGTGAACGTGGCGCTGGCGACCCTCGGCGCGGAGTTCGGCGTGAACGTGGCCACCGTTGGCTGGGCCGTCACCGGCTTCTCGCTGGCGACCGGCGTCGTGACCCCGGCCGCGTCGTTCGTCGAGACGCGCTTGACCACCAAACGCGTCTGGGTCGGGTCGCTCGTCTTTTTCACGGCCGGGTCGCTGCTCTGTGGCCTGGCGCCGACGTTCTGGGTGCTGATCGCGGGACGCCTGATGCAGGGCACCGCCAGCGGGTTGCTCCTGCCGGTTGCGATGAGCGCGCTCTTCAACGCCTTCCCGGAGGGAGAACGCGGGGGCGCGGTAGGCTTCCTGGCGCTTCCCCTGATCGCCGGGCCGGCGCTCGGCCCGACGATCGGAGGCTACATCATCACCCACCTGGAATGGCGCTGGGTGTTCCTGGTCAACCTGCCGGTCGGCGTCCTGGCGGTCGCGATGGCGGCCGCGCTGCTGCGGCCCTCCGAGCCACGGACCGGCGCGCGCTTCGACGTCGTCGGCGCGGTGCTCTCCTCGCTGGCGTTCGGCTCGATCCTCTACGGCGTGTCGCGGTTGAGCCAGGATGGCCTGGGCTCGCCGACGGTGAGCGGGATCGTCGGCGTCGGCGTGCTGAGCCTGATCGCCTTCTTCGTCTACGAGGCGCGGCGCGACGAGCCCTTGCTCGACGTGCGCCTGTTCGCCATTCCACGCTTCTTGATCGCCAACGTCGTGACCTGGGTGTGCGGGGTCGCGCTGCTCGGCGCGGAGTTCATGCTGCCGCTCTACCTCCAACAGCTGCGCGGGCTTTCGGCGCTGGACACCGGGCTGCTGCTCCTGCCCCAGGGCCTTGCCGTGGGGATCGCCGCCCCGCTCGCCGGCCGCCTGTCCGACAGGATTGGCGCGCGCCCGGTCGCGGTGGTCGGCTGCCTGTTACTCGCGTTGAATACCTGGGATTTTTCTCATCTCACCCTGACCACGCCCTACGATACCCTGCGCTGGATCCTGGTGGTCCGGGGTCTGGCGTTGGGGCTGGCGACGACGCCGGCCCAGCTGGTCGGGCTGGCCGCCGCGCCGGAGGAGCTGCGCACCAACGCGAGCTCGATCCTCTCCTCGATGAAGAACGTCTCCTCGTCCTTCGGAGTCGCGGCGCTGGCGACGATCGTCCAGACCCAATCCGTCGTCCACACCGCGGTCCTGAGCTGGCAGGTACGCCCCGGCACGATGCCCGGCGCCGCGGTGAGCCAGTTCGGCGCGCTCCTTCAGGCGCGCGCGAACCTGTCGGACTCGGCCGCCCATCTGGCCGGGATCCAGCTGATGCTTGGCCAGATCGAGCAACACGCGGCGGTGCTCGCCTTCGGCGACGCCTACCGCGCCACCTTCTTCGCCGCCCTCCTGGCGATCGCGCTGGCCACTCTGCTCCCCGGCCGCGGCGCTCCGGTCGAGCCCGCGGCCGTGATCGAAGGGTAAGGATCTCGCTCAACATGAAGCATCTCGGATGCTGCGCGCCGCGGCGAGGAGACCCCTCTCACCCCGGCCCGCTCCTCATCCCAGATGCTGGGGCGTTCACACGCCCGGCGCGGAGAGAGCGGGAGCGATTGTGGAAGGGCATTCCTTGGTCGCTCCTCTCCCCGCGCCGGGGAGAGGACGGGAGAGAGGTTTCCGCGCCGCCATCCCCCGCTTTGCCTGGTTGACCGAGGAAGTCGATATAATGGTGGTAACCGGGCCGCCGGGTCGCACCCGTGGCGCGACGCCCGAGCTGCCCCTCACGAGGTGAAGCGATGAAGATCGGCGTGGTGTTTCCCCAAATCGAGATCGGCAGCGACCCGATCGGCGTGCGCGACTACGCCCAGGCGGTCGAAGACCTGGGCTACAGTCACATCCTCGCCTACGACCACGTGCTCGGGGCCAGCCCGGAAGGGCGCGACTTCGCGATGGCCTACACCGACCAGAGCCTGTTCCACGAGGTGTTGACGCTGTTCGCCTACCTCGCCGGCCTCACCCGGAAGGTCGAGTTGGTGACCGGCGTGGTGATCCTGCCCCAGCGCCAGACCGTCCTGGTTGCCAAGCAGTCGGCCGAGATCGATGTGCTGAGCGGTGGTCGTTTCCGCCTCGGCGTCGGCCTCGGCTGGAATCCGGTCGAGTACGAGTCGCTCGGGGAGAGCTTCCACGACCGGGGGCGGCGGATCGAAGAGCAGGTCGCGGTCATGCGCCAGCTCTGGACCGAGCCGGTGGTCGATTTCCACGGAAAGTGGCACCAGATCGACCGGGCCGGCCTCAATCCGCTGCCGGTCCAGCGCCCGATTCCGGTCTGGTTCGGCGGTACCGACGAGCGCGCGCTCAAGCGCCTGGCTCGGATCGCCGACGGTTGGATGCCCAACCGGAAGCCGGCCGAGGGCTGGCCGGCCAACGTCGCCCGGGTCCGTGAATACGTCCGCGCCGCCGGCCGCGACGTCGCGAGGTTCGGCCTGGAAGGACGCCTCAACACCGCCAACCAGGCCGCGGACCGGTGGCGGGCCGAGGCCGAGGAATGGCGCTCCCTGGGCGCGGATTACCTGGATGTGAACACGATGGGCGCCGGCTTGCGGGGCCCACGCGCCCACATCGAGCGCCTGCGCGAGATCAAAGCGGCTCTCGACGCGCCCTAATTGATCCGCTTCGCCATCCCGGCCCACTCTCGCTCGCGCAGGACGTACTTCTGGATCTTGCCGGTCGAGGTCTTCGGCAGGTTGCCGAACTCGACCGCCCTGGGACATTTGAAGTGGGCCAGCCGGGCGCGGCAGAAGGCGATGATCTCGTCGGCCGTCGCCGACTCCCCCGGCTTGAGGGTGACGAACGCCTTGGGAACCTCGCCCCAGGTCGGGTCGGGAATCGCGATCACCGCGACTTCCAGCACCGCCGGGTGTTGGTCGATCGCTTGCTCGACCTCGATCGTCGAGACGTTCTCGCCACCCGAGATGATCACGTCCTTCTTTCGATCGCGCAATTCGATGTAGCCATCCGGGTGCATCACCGCCAGGTCGCCGCTGTGGAACCAGCCGCCGCGAAAAGCGTCGGCCGTCACCTCGGGCGAATTGAAATAGCCCCTGGTCACGTTGTTGCCGCGCATGACCACCTCGCCCATCGTCAGACCGTCGGCCGGCACGTCGCGCATGTCTTCGGCGACCACCCGCGCCCGGTCCGAGACGATCAATGGCACGCCCTGCCGCGCCTTGAACCGCGCCTGCTCGGCCGGGGAAAGCGCCGCGAAGCCCGGCGGCTCCTCGCAGATCGTGTACGGGGCGTAGGTCTCGGTCAGGCCGTAGATGTGGACGACGTTCGCGCCCAGCGCGGCCATCTGGTCGATGATCGTCGGCGAGGGCGGCGCGCCGCCGGTCCCAACGATGAGCCGGCGTCGGAGCTTCACCTCGCGACTGGCCGAGTGGTTGACGAGTGAGATCAAGACGGTGGGCGCCGCGCAGAAGTGCGACACGTCCTCGCGCTCGATGAGACGCCAGATCAAGGCGGGATCGATCCGCCGCAGGCAGACGTGGGTGCCGCCGACGGCGGTCACGCCCCAGGGAAACCCCCAGCCGTTGCAGTGGAACATCGGAAGCGTCCAGAGGTAGACCGAGTCGGCGCCCAGGCGCAGATGAAGCCCGAGCCCGAGCGCCTTGAGATAGGCTCCGCGGTGGGTGTAGATCACGCCCTTGGGCTGGCCGGTCGTGCCACTGGTGTAGTTGAGACAGATCGTATCGTTCTCGTCCGAGAGTAGCCATTCCAGCCGGTCTGGCCGGCCACCTTCGATGAATTCTTCGTAGCTTGGGCCCGGAAGCGGAGAATCCGGCACGGTATCGACGATGTTGACGATCTGCCGAAGCGCGCACTGACGCGCCGGATCGATCAAGTGACCCAGCTCGGTGTCGACGAACAGGAACCTGGCGCCGGAATGCTCGAGGATGGAAGAAATCTCGTCCGCCGAGAGTCGAACGTTGATCGTCACCAGCACGCCACCAGCGAGCGGCACGCCGAAGTGCGCCTCGAGCATCGGCGGAATGTTCGGACAGAGAAACGCGACGCGGTCGCCCGGCTTCAGCCCGGCCGCGCGGAGGGCCGACGCCAGCCGATTGATCCGGGCGGCGAGCTCGCGGTACGAGTAACGCCGTTCGCCGTAGACGACGGCCGTCTTCTCCGGAAACACCGCGCCGCTGCGCTCGCAAAACCAGAGCGGCGACAGCTTCTGGAACCAGACCGGATCGCGGTCCGAAGAACCCTGGACCGGGTTCGCCGAACGCGGATCAGGCGCCATGTCGACCTCCTCGCGCGCCCATGGATTCGAGGCTCGCCGTCCAGCGAGCCACTCGAATGGTGACAGTATCTCACAGAAGGGCAACGCGGTAGAATAGGGCAAAGCTCGCCGACCGGAAGCAGGACCGATCGACAACGACCAAACGGCCCTGGGGCGGTAGCGCGGACGTGACAGGGGGAACCTGATGCCGACGCCGATTGTGATGCCCGCTCTTGGTCTGACCATGACCGAGGGAACGATCCATTCCTGGTTGAAGCGGGTCGGCGACCCGGTGAAGAGAGACGAGCCACTTCTTTCGGTCGAGACCGACAAGGCGGTGATGGAAGTCGTGTCGCCGGCCGACGGCGTGCTCGCGCGGATCGTTGCCGACGAAGGGACGGCGATTCCGGTTCAACAGGTCATCGCCTATCTCGCCGCTCCGGGCGAGAGCGTGACGCTGGATTTCACCTCTCTCCCTCTGGGAGAGGACGGGGGTGAGGGTCCGGGACCGGGCCATCCGCGCGAGATTTCCCAGACCCTCACCCTGACCCTCTCCCAGAGGGAGAGGGAAGTGGTCACCTCGAACGCGGTCGCGTTCTCTCGCGAGGAGCAATCAGACCGCGGGCAGAACGTAGCGACTGCGGCGGTCCACGCCGCGCCGGTAAGCGCCAGCGAGCCCGAGCGTCTGCTCTGGGTCTACCGGACCATGCTGCGGATCCGCCAGTTTGACGAGCGGATCGTGCGGCTGTTTGCGGCGGGCAAGATCGCCGGCGCGCTCCACTCCTACGTCGGCGAGGAAGCGGTCGCCGCCGGGGTCGGCGCCAATCTCCGCCCGGACGACTTCATCGTCAGCACCCATCGCGGCCACGGCCATCTCCTGGCGAAGGGCGGCGACATGAATCGGATGATGGCCGAGCTGTTCGGGCGGGTCGACGGCTACTGCCGGGGCAAGGGCGGATCGATGCACATCACCGACGTCAGCCTTGGCATTCTCGGCGCCAACGGCATCGTCGGAGCGGGCATCCCGATCGCCGGCGGCGCCGGAACCGCGATTCGCCTCCGGGGAACCGATCAGGTCGTCGTCTGCTTCTTCGGCGACGGCGCGGCGAACATCGGCTCGTTCAATGAAGGCATCAACCTGGCGGCGACCTGGAGCTTACCGGTCGTCTACGTCTGCGAGAACAATCTGTACGCCCAGTTCACGCCGATGCGCATGCACACCAGGACCACCGACCTCTACACCCGTGCGATCGGCTACGGCGTGCCGGGCGTGGCGGTCGACGGCAACGACGCGGTCGCGGTCGCGGCCGCCGCGGCCGAGGCAATCGCCCGAGCGCGCGGCGGTGAGGGTCCGAGCTTCATCGAGGCCAAGACGTTTCGCTGGTACGGTCACGCGATCAACAACCCGGCCTCGGCGATCGGACGCGACGAGAGCGAGATCGCGTCGTGGAAAGCCCGAGATCCCATTCCGCGCCTCGAAGTGAAACTTCTAGAGGATGGCCTGATCGACCAGGCCGGCCTCCACGCCCTGCAAGCCGCCGTCGCCGACGAGCTAGAGGAATCGATTCGCTTCGCCGAGGCGAGTCCATTGCCCGCGCCGGACGAGGCGCTCCGAGACGTCTACACCGACTTGCCAACCGGAGCGGAGCTGTGAGAGAGCTGCTACTGCGCGAGGCGCTGAACGAAGCACTGCGCGAAGAAATGGCGAGCGACGCGCGGGTGTTCCTGCTCGGCGAAGACGTCATCGATCCGTGGGGTGGCACGTTCCGGGTGACCGAGGGGCTCTCGACGCGATTCGGCCCCGAGCGCGTCCGCGAGACGCCGATCTCCGAGGCCGCGATCGTCGGCTGTGCGATTGGCGCGGCCTTGCTCGGGATGCGACCGGTCGCCGAGATCATGTTTCTCGATTTCACCGCGATCGCGATGGATCAAATCGTGAACCAGGCGGCAAAGCTGCGCTACATGACCGGGGGCCAGGTCTCGGTGCCGATCGTGATTCGCACCGCCGGCGGGGCCGGCCGTGCCTCCGCTGCCCAGCATTCCCAGAGCCTCGAAGGCTGGTTCACCCACGTCCCGGGTCTGAAAGTCGTGATGCCGTCGACACCCTACGATGCCAAGGGGCTGCTGAAGGCGGCGATCCGTGACCTCGACCCGGTGATCTTCATCGAGCACAAGATGAATTACGGCCCTCGAGGGCCGGTCCCCGTGGAGGATTACGTCATTCCCCTGGGCAAGGCAGATGTGAAGCGGGTCGGGAAGGACCTGACCGTGATCGCGACGTCCCGTCAGGTGCTCCGCGCGCTGGAAGCGGCCGAGCAGGTCGCGCGTGAGCATGGGTACGACGTCGAAGTCATCGATCCACGTACCCTCTTTCCACTCGATAAGCAGGCGATCCTCGACTCGATCAAGAAGACGAACCGCGCGCTCATCGTGTACGAGGAGGCCAGGCGCGGAGGCTGGGGCGCCGAGCTCTACGCCCAGATCGTCGAAGACGCGTTCGACGACCTCGATGGACCGATCGTTCGGGTGGCCGCCCACAACACGCCGATTCCATTCGCGCCGGCGATGGAAGATTTCGTGGTGCCCCAGGTAGACGACATTATGGCTGGCATCCGTCGGGCCTTGCGCTAACCCTTCGTCAGCGAGGACGAGCAGATGACCGCGCGCCGGCCATCCGGACCCGACCGGACCGCGATCAGTTCACCGGTTGCAGCACCAGGGTATCGCCGTTGACGGAATGCTCTTCCACTGCCTCAAGCGCGGCACCCTCGCGGATCAGCAGACTTTCGATGCCATCCGGGAACGTCGCGACGTCGTGGCCGACGGTCAAGGCTTCGTTCGCGGGAAGCAGGCACTTACCCCGGTGAACGTCCTCGGTGAAGCCGGCCGAGATCTCATAGGCGATCATCTCACCGCGTGGCCCGAGCATGATCTCCTCGACCGTTCCCAGATAGTTGCCTCCCTCGGTCATGGCCAGCAGGCCGTCGAGCTTGACGTCGGCCACGAACAGGTCGTAGAGGTCGCGAGTACTGCGCGACTGGATCAACCCGGCTAGATCGTACATGGTGATGGCGTCGCGGCCGAAGCTGCGGACCTTCGCGATCGGCACGAGCTCGGCGTCGTGGCGCCAGCTCGGCTCGGACACGACCAGCGCGGCGACGGTTCGACTATCGGGATCGAAGACCAGATCCTTCACGTGCCCGACCCGAACCCCCTCCGCCAGGCTGATGATCGGCAAACCAATCACCGTTCGCGCGCGGCGCATGAGCGTCCCTCCCATCTCGCTGAGCTATCGGCAACCCTCGATCACCCAACCAGGCAGCAAGAAACATGCCGTTCGGTGGGCTGCTGGTCATCCTTGTTCAAAACCTCGGCCGTGCAGTTGCGACGCTCACTCGGCAGACATTATGACGCGTTCACCACCGCTCGATGCCGCCCCAGCGGTAGGGCAGCCGCTGCTCCGCCGGCGGCAGCGCCGGGAAGGTGAGGTGCGGCTCGGTCTGGTACCAGTAGGCGGTACTCGACCAGTCGCCCGGTTTGTCGTTGGCGTGGCCGTGCTCGATCGAGAAGCGGAGCGACTTCTTGAACCGAATCGGATCCTCGACGTGGAACCGGTACTGGGAGTGCTTGCCGGTGTAGTCGGCGTTCGTCTTGAAATGGTAGCCGAAGTACGGGGTGGAGAAGGTGCGCTCGAGGCGATTATAGTTCCAGGCGCCGCAGAAGTAGTCCTCGGTGCCGGTGCCGTGCAGGCGCGGCGGCCATGGCTCGCCGTCGATGAAGAACATGTCGTCGCCTTCACCCCACCAGCCCGGCTCTTTCTGATCCACATCGAGGTGGCAGCCGACGTAGTGGCCGCGGCCGGTCGCCTCGAGGATCAGGTAATTGTCCTGGCCGGTCAGGTTCAGCCGCTGCTCGCGATCGTTCACCGCCTCGGGCGGGCGAACGATGGTGGGATTCTCGCGGCGCCACTGGGCGTGGAAGCGTCCGTAGTCGCCGTCGAGCCGATCGTAGGTCTCGTAGTCCACGTAGTAGTAATAGATGACCTCGTCGTCGGTCTGGTTCTCGACGGTGATCTGGGCGCGGCGCGCGAAGGGCATGGGGAACCAGCAGTTGAAGGCGCGATCGAACATCTGGAGCGGCAGCGAGCTGAAGTAGGTGACCCGGGCGTGGCCCAACCCGAAGAAGTCGCCGACCGGCACCTCGACGCTCGGCTCGGCCTCGTCGTCCCAGCGCATGCGTAGGACGAGCTTGCGCAGGTGGAAGGGGTCTTTGGAAGCGATCGTCGTCCAGAGGTGGCTGACGCAGCCGGCGCCCGAAAGATCGGCGAGGGTGGCCGTCGCGCCCGGGGCGATGTGCAGGCGATCGTCGTTGCCACCGGTGCGGTCGTAGCTGGAGACGCGGTGCGACTCGGCGTCGCGTAGCTCGGCGAGCTGGCGCAGGGAAGAGCTTCCCAGGTTCATCGCTAATCCTTCTTGCATGACACCCCCCGAACTTTGGAAATGCCGTCCGGACGCCGTAGGGCAGGGGGTGGGGATTGGGGGAGGGGAGGGAGCTTGTCTC
>JBOGTX010000161.1:0-10999 GCA_050695695.1 Chloroflexota bacterium | reverse complement strand
CGTTCGCCACTCACTCTCCCGAAAGAGAGTCCGTTCGACTTGCATGCTTAATGCACGCCGCCAGCGTTTGTCCTGAGCCAGGATCAAACTCTCCGTCTCAGCCGTCCGTGTTCCCACGAACGGACTTTTCACCACGAGGTCACCAAAGCTCGCGCTTTGCTTCCCTCGCTTTTTCTCGTTCGCCCTTGGCTCCGCTTTCCTGTCACTCTTCAGTTGGTAAGGTGCCCCATCTCACCGCGTGTCTTGTTCGGACACACTTCTATCAGTATACCTGATGTTTCGTGATCCGTCAAGACCGCGAGCCGATCAAAACTGACCATCGTTTGACGCTTCGGCCAGTTGGGATTCGGTCGCCACGCCACGACGTGGGATTCAGTCGCAGCGAAAGGAACTATACCACGGCAACCGCGCCCCGTCAACTACATGTCGCGACGACCTTCGATCGCCCGGATCAAAGTCACTTCGTCGGCGTACTCCAGGTCGCCGCCGACTGGCAGGCCACGCGCGAGCCTGGTCACCCGGACGCCCAACGGCACGAGAAGCCGGTGGACATACATGGCCGTCGCTTCGCCCTCCAGGTTCGGATTCGTCGCCAGGACGACTTCCTTCGCCCGCTCGCGTTCCACCCGAGCCACCAGCTCGCGGATCCGCAGATCCTCCGGACTGATCCCATCCACCGGCGAAATGGCGCCGTGCAAGACGTGATACAGGCCCTTGTAGGTCCTCGTCCGATCCAGCGCGAGGACGTCGAGTGGCTCCTCGACGACGCAGATCGTCGAATGATCACGCTCCGCGCTCCGGCAGAGCGCGCACGGGTCATCTTCGGTAATGTTGAAGCATTCCGAGCAGAAGATCGTTCGCTCCTTCATCCGGATCATGGCCTCGGCCAGGCTGCGGGTTTGCTCGGACGGCGCGCGGAGGAGAAAATAGGTGAGTCGCTGGGCGGTCTTCGGTCCGATCCCCGGCAGGCGGTTGAATTCCTCGATCAGCCGCGCCACCGGCTCGGCCGTCGCTTGAGTAAACACGGTGATCGCCTCCCGTCAGAATTATACCCGATACCGCGCCGCGACGACCGATTCCACGGTGTCGCCTCGCGGCGCGTTCCGCGAAGGTTGCGCTCAGCGGCCAACCTGCCTATAATACTCAGCCGATACCCGGCTCGGGTGAAGATAATCCGCCGGGGCAGACCAGGAGGTCAGTTGGGTCACCGGGTCGTCGTCACAGGAGTCGGAGCCGTCACGCCACTTGGCCTCGACGTGCCTTCGACGTGGCAAGCCATGCTTGACGGACAGTCGGGCGCCGGGCCGATCACCCGATTCGATACCGAGGGCTTCGAAACGCGGATCGCCTGCGAGGTCAAAGACTTCGATCCCGGGCGATACCTCGATCGCAAGCAAGCGCGCCGGATGGACCGGTACACCCACTATGCCATCGCGGCGACCGGCGAAGCGCTCCGCGACGCGGCGCTGACCGTCACCGAGCAAAACGCCGACGACATCGGCATCATCGTCGGGACGGGCATCGGTGGCATCGAGACGCTCGGCCAGCAATTCAAGGTGTTTTTCGACAAGGGACCAACTCGGGTCAGCCCGTTTCTCTGCACGATGATGATCGGCAACATGGCGGCCGGCCACGCCTCCATCGTCTATGGCATGCGCGGCCCGAACTTCGGAACGGTCTCGGCCTGCGCCAGCGGCGCCCACGCCGTCGGCGAGGCCTTCGAGACGATTCGCCGCGGCGCGACGCCGGTGATGCTGGCCGGCGGGGCCGAGGCGCCGGTCGTTCCAATCGGCATTGGCTCGTTCAATTCGATGGGGGCCCTTTCCACGCGCAACGACGCGCCCGCGAAAGCGAGCCGCCCCTTCGATGCCGAGCGCGACGGCTTCGTCATTGGCGAAGGCGCTGGCATCCTCGTCCTCGAAGACGTGGACCACGCCCGGGCCAGGGGCGCGCGAATCTACGCCGAGATCATCGGCTACGGCGCGACCGGCGACGCTTTCCACGTGACCGCCCCTCCCGAAGGGGGATCCGGCGCCGCCCACGCGATGAGGCACGCCCTGGCCGAAGCGCGCGTCTCTCCGGGGGAGATCGATTACATCAACGCGCACGGCACGTCGACGCCTCCCAACGATCGGGCGGAGACGAGCGCGATCAAAACGGTGTTTGGAGAGCGGAGCCACGCCATTCCAATCAGCTCCACCAAGTCGATGACCGGGCACCTGCTCGGGGCGGCCGGAGCCGTCGAGGCGATCGTCTGTCTTCTGACCATCCGCGACGGCGTCGTGCCACCGACGATCAACCTCGAGAACCCCGACCCGGACTGCGACCTGGACTACGTTCCACACGTGGCCCGACGCCACGCGGTTCGCACCGCGCTCTCCAATTCGCTGGGCTTCGGTGGACACAACGCCACCCTGATCGTTCGGGCGTGGGATGCCTAGTCGGGGGATACTATCGACGTCGTCAAACGTGCCGAGCGCGGCCTCGGCATCGACTTTCGCCATCCAGAGCTCCTGGAACAGTCACTGGTTCATCGTTCCTACCTCAACGAAAACCCGGAGTTCCACCTACGATCGAACGAACGACTCGAGTACCTTGGGGATGCGGTCGTCGGCTTGATCGTGTCGGAGTACCTCTTTCGGCGTTTCCCGGACGCGCCGGAGGGCACGCTGTCCGAGATGCGCGCGGCCCTCGTCCGGGCCCAGACCCTGGGAAGGGTGGCCCGAGGAATCGGCCTCGGCGACCTGCTCTTTCTCAGTCGCGGCGAGATCGAGGCCGGCGGCCGCGTTCGACGCCGGTTGCTCGCGCAGGCGTTCGAGGCGGTCGTCGGCGCGGTCTTTCTGGATCAGGGTCTGGCCGCCACCCGTGATTTCCTGCTGCGCTTCTTGAAGCCAGAGGTCGATCAACTGGAACGCGACCACCCGATTACCGATGCCAAATCGTACCTACAGGAGCTGACCCAGGCCGCGGAGGGTCTCCGGCCGAGCTACGTGGTGACCTCCGCGACCGGCCCCGGGCACCGGCCGCACTTCGTCGTCCAGGTCCGGTTGGGCGATCGCGTCCTTGGGACCGGCGAGGGCAGTCAGAAGCAGGAAGCGGAACAGACCGCGGCGCGCCAGGCATTGAAGAGCTGGCCGCCCGCCAATTCATCGTGACCGATCCCGCGCCGTGTTTTTGAAGGCGCTCTCCCTCCACGGATTCAAGACCTTCGCCCAACCGACCCACTTTACCTTCGGACCAGGGGTAACCGCCGTCGTCGGACCGAACGGCAGTGGCAAGAGCAACGTCGCCGACGCAATCCGCTGGGTTCTTGGTGAGCAAAGCTTCCGGTCGTTGCGCGGCCGGCGAACCGAGGACATCCTTTTCGCGGGCCGCGCCGGCCGCCCGCCCGCCGCGATGGCCGACGTGACCCTGACCTTCGACAACTCCGGACATTGGCTGGACACCCCTTTCGAGGAAGTGACAATCGCCCGACGCGCCTACCGGTCCGGGGAAAACGAGTACTTTTTGAACCGCGACCGCACCCGCCTGCGAGACCTTGGAGACCTCCTCGGGCGGATCAGTCTGGGAACCGACGGCTTCGCGATCGTTGGGCAGGGTACCGTCGATGCCGCGCTAAGCCTCCGACCGGAGGACCGTCGCGGCCTGATCGAGCAAGCCGCGGCAATCAGGCACCTGTACGCGCGGCTCGACGAGTCGCGACAGCGCCTGGCGCTCGCCCGCCAGAACCTTGAACGGGTGTCCGATTTGATCGGCGAGCTAGCGCCGAAGCTCAAGTCGCTCGAGCGTCAGGCGCGCCAGGCAAGAGAGCGCGCAGCCTGGCAGGCAGAGCTACACCACGGCCTGATCCGGTGGTACGCGCACCTCTGGTCTGCCCCTCGCTCGCGCCTGAGCCAGGCCACGGCGGACCAGCAGGCCGCCCGGACCGAGCTGGAATCGCTGGCGATCGCGCTCGCCTCCTCCGCGGCAACGCTCGCGACGCTTCGCGCCGACCAGGCCAGCGCCGAAAGCGCGATCGCTTCGGCTCGCCAGCGCGCCCAGGACGATGAGCGGGCGATCGAGGCGTCGGATCAGGCGACCAGATTCGGCCTCACCCGTCGGGCCGACCTGGGCCACCAGCGCGAAGAGCTCGCGTCTCTCCTCGAACGGCGGGGGCGCGACCTCGCGGCCGAGCACGTGACCGCGCGCGCGCAGGCCAACGAGCGGGCCGCGTTGGCCGAGCAACTGAGCACCGCCGAGGAAAAACTCGCGGCGCTCGAAGCCCAATCGGCCGATTGGCAGCGTCGACGGCAGGCGGCCGAGCAATCGATCCGCGAGGCTCAGCGACATGAGTCGCGGGCCGAGTCCCGGCGCGCCACCGCGATCGCGCGACAGCGGGCGGCGCGGGACCGATTGGAGCAGCTCCAGCGCGACGGCGCCGATCACGACCGCCGGATCGCTTCCCTGGAGGGCGATTCGACCGACCGACAACGTCGCGTCGATGCGAACCGACACGCCCGCGACGAGGCGGAAGCCGCGGCCGAGCGCGCGCGAGGACAACGTCGGGCCGCGCTGGAGTGCCACGACCGATGTGATGCCAACGCGCAGCGATTGGCATCCGAAATGGCGGAGATCGACCGCCAGCTCCACGGCCTGCGAGCCCGATTGGATGCGATACTGCACGTCGAATCGGCCGGGACGGCGTATTTCGCCGGGGTGAGGTCCGTCCTTCAGGCGGCGAATGGACGCGGCCAGACTCATCTTCACGGCATCGTCGACGTCGTCGCCCGCCTGCTGACCGTCTCGGTCGACCACGAGCTCGCCATCGAGACTGCCCTTGGCAGCCACCTGCAAGACGTCGTGGTGGACCGGTGGGCCGACGCGGAGGCGGCTATCGCCTATTTGAAGCAGTGCGGCGCCGGGCGCGCCACGTTCCTTCCGCTCGATACGATTCGACCGAGCCGCCGGCCACCACCACCGACCGGCCCGGGACTGCTCGGGGTCGCGTCAAGCCTGGTCGACGTCGAGCCGCGCTATCAGATCGTTAGCGACTATCTCCTGGGGCAAACCCTCGTCGTCGACGATCTGGCAGTGGCGCGTCGCGTCATCCGAGAATGCGCGCCGGTCTGGCAAATCGTCACCGTCGAGGGCGACCTGACCCGCTCATCGGGCGTCGTGACCGGCGGCGCCCCGGGGCAGAGCCACGGCACGCTCGCCCGTCAGCGCGAGCTTCGGCAGCAGCGGGCGACGATTGCCCAGCGCGAAGCCGAGCGGGCCTCGCTGGCGACCGCGCTGGCTCAGGCGCGCCAGGAATTGGAACGGGCCGCCGCCGGGCTCGCCCAACTCACCAGCGACGGTCGGCACCTGGAAGACCGAGCCCGGCTGGCGGCGGCGGCGCTCGCCGAGGAACAGCGCCAGAACGATCGAGCCAGCCATGCCCTGGCGCTGGCGCGAGAAGAGCGCCAGCGCGTCCGAGAACAGCTTGGCATCGCGGAAAAATCGGCGGCCGAAACCGACCAGGAGGTCGTGGAGGCCGAGCGCGCCGTAGTCCAGGTAGCGGCGGTGCTCGCGGACGCTCAAAGCGCGCGGACCCAGCTCGACCGTGAGGTCGGCGCGGGCACCGCGTCACTGGCGACGCGACGCTCGGAACGCGATACCTTGAAGGAACGGCTCAGGGCCGCCGAGGCCGCGGTCCGGCAAACCGAGACCCATCGCCAGCAAATTGAAACGCAAGTGGCCGAGCACCAGGCGCGGCTCGCCCGCGTCGCGGTGACGATCGAGGCTCTCGATCGCTCCGACCGGGACCGCGGGACGGAGCGGGCTCGACTGGCGGGTCAGCTCGCCGGGGCGCGCGAAGATCTGACGGCCGCCGAAAGTCGGTCGCGTCAGGTCGTGGCCGCTGAACGGGAGCACCAGGCGGAGCACCAGCGCTTGCAGGCGCTCCATCGCGCGCTGACCGACCGGTTGCGTGAATCGGAGCGTCGGGCCGACGTCGCGAGAACCGAGCTCGATGGCCTTCGCCAGCAGGTCTTGCTGGAGATCGGTCCGCTGGACGATGACGCCCTCGCCGCCGGCGAGCTCAAATCGACCGGCGACCAGGGCGCATCCGCGCCGATCGAGCCGTTAAGCGACCCCGTGCGCGTTCGGATTCGCCTCGATTCGCTGCGTCACCGCCTCCGAAGCACCTCGGTCAGCAGCGAGGCAATTGGCGAGTTCGAGGAGGCGCGCCAACGCCTTGGCTTCCTGACCGAGCAGTCATTGGATCTCCAGCGAACGATCGCCACCCTCGGCGAAGCGATCGAGGAGACGCGCTCGACGATGAAGGCTCGATTCGACCAGACGTTCGCGGCCGTCGCCGGCTGCTTCTCGCGCCGGTTCGTCGAGCTTTTCGGTGGTGGAAGCGCACGCCTGGTCGCGGCAGACAACGAAGCGGGCGGCGTCGACGTGATCGCCCAACCGCCCGGGAAGCGCGCGGAAAGCCTCGCGGTGCTATCCGGGGGTGAGCGGGCCCTCGTCGCGGCGGCGTTGCTCTTCGCCTTGATCGAGGCGAGTCCGCCTCCCTTTTGCGTGCTCGACGAGGTCGACGCCGCGATGGACGAAAGCAACGTAGGTCGGTTCTGTCAGGCGCTTCGGTCGCTCAGCGAGCGCACCCAGTTTATCGTCATCACCCACAATCGGCGCACGATGGAGGCGGCCTCGACGATCTACGGGCTCGCGGTCGAAAACCTTTGTGAAAGCCGCGTCCTCTCGCTCCGCCTTCCCTCGCCCTGAAGCAGGCAGCCGCCCATCTGGCATAAGAAGTGCGACAGAAGCAGGCATCCGAACATAATAGTGCCGTCCGCCGGGCGACCGTGTGCTATAATCGTGGCGCTTCACCCTGTTCACCGAGGACCAGATGGCTGATTTTGCCCATCTTCACGTTCACAGCGAATTCTCTCTCCTGGACGGCGTCGGGCAGCTCGATCGGATCGTCGCGCGCGCCGGGGCACTCGGCATGGATTCCCTCGCCCTCACCGACCACGGCGTCCTGTACGGCGCGATCGACTTCTATAACGCGGCAAAGTACGCCGGGCTGAAGCCAATCATTGGCTGCGAGGTGTACGTCGCACCGCAGAAGCGCACCGATCGGCGAGGGAAAACTGACGGCAACGCTCAACACCTGGTCTTGCTGGCCCAGAACGAGACTGGCTACCGCAATCTGATCCAGCTCGTGACGAAGGCCCATCTGGAGGGCTTTTACTACAAGCCTCGGGTAGACAAAGAGTTACTGGAGCAATATCACGACGGCCTGGTTTGCCTGAGCGCGTGCATCTCCGGAGAGGTTCCCCGGCTGATCCAAAATGGCGACCTCGCGGGCGCGCGGGCAGCCGCGGCGTGGTATCGCGACGTCTACGGCAAAGAAAACTATTACATCGAGGTGCAGCGCCACGACGGGCTGGAATGGCTCGACGACATCAACCGCGAGCTAGTCACGATCGCGCGCGAGCTGGATCTTGCGGTCGTGGCCACGAACGACGCCCATTACGTCATGCCGTCGGATGCCCGGGCCCAGGACCTGCTGCTCTGCATTCAAACCAACAGCACGGTCGACGATCAGAAGCGCATGCGCATGGCCGGCCAGAGCTACTACCTGAAGTCTTCCGACGAGATGCGCCAGCTCTTCGCCGACTATCCGGACGTCTTGAAAACGTCTCTGGCGATCGCCGAGAAGTGCGATCTAAAGCTCGACTTCGGCCGAGTTCACCTGCCGCAGTTCGACATTCCCAGTGGCTACACCCCCGAAACCTATCTTGAGATGCTCTGCCGCGATGGCCTGAAGCGACGATATCCGCGCCTCACCCCTCAGATCGACGAGCGCCTGCGTTACGAGCTCGACGTCATCAAGGAGACCGGCTTCGCGCTCTACATCCTGATCGTCTGGGATATCGTGTCCTTCGCGCGCAAGCAGGGGATCATGTACGGTCCGCGGGGCTCGGCGGCCGGCGCCCTGGTCCTTTATCTGCTGGGGATCAGCGACGTCGATCCGATTGCCAATGAGCTCACGTTCGAGCGCTTCCTCAACATCGAGCGCAAGGAAATGCCGGACGTGGACATGGACTTCGCCGACGATCGGCGAGACGAGATGATCGAGTACGTCACCCAGAAGTACGGCCGGGATCACGTGGCCCAGATCATCACCTTCGGAACCCTTGGGGCCAAGGCGGCGATTCGGGACGTCGGCCGGGCGCGTGGCCTGCCGCTGAGCGACGTGGATCGGGTCGCGAAGCTGGTGCCCTCGCTGCCGGTCGGCATGACGATCGATCACGCGATCGAAGACAACCCCGAGCTCAAGCGGCTGGTCGAGGAGGACGAGGTCATCCGCGGCTTGATCGAGGACGCGAAGAGTGTCGAGGGAATCTCACGTCACGCTTCGACCCATGCGGCTGGGGTCGTGATCTCGCGCGATCCACTTGACCAGCTTTCTCCCCTGCAACTGACCAGCCGTGGCGACACCGCCGTCATGACCCAGTACCCAAGCGGCGCCCTCGCCAAGATCGGCCTGCTCAAGATGGATTTTCTGGGTTTGACGAACCTCACCATCCTTGGCAGAACGCTGGAGATCATCAAGCAAACTCGGGGAATTTCGATCGATCTGCCGCGCATTCCCCTGGACGACCAGAAAGCGTTCGCGATGCTCGGGCGGGGCGAGACGGTGGGGGTGTTCCAGGTCGAGGGCCGCGGGATGACCCAGTATCTCAAGGAGCTCCGTCCCACCAACATCGGCGACATCGCCGCGATGATCGCGCTCTATCGGCCGGGCCCGATGGTCAACATTCCCCGCTACATCGCCCGCAAACAGGGGGCGGAGCCGGTCGAGTACCCCCACCCGCTTTTGGAAGAGACGCTCCGCGATACCTATGGAGTCTTGACCTACCAGGATCAAGTCTTGCAGGTCCTGCGGCGCGTGGCTGGCTACAGCCTGGGACAGGCCGATATCGTCCGCAAGGCAATGGGCAAGAAAGTGCGGGCCCTCATGGAGAAGGAGCAGCCCCGTTTTCTCGAGGGAGCCCGCGAAAACGGCCTCTCCGATCACGAGGCGCTTCGAATCTGGGAGCTGCTCGAGCCTTTCGCCGGCTACGGCTTCAACCGCGCTCACGCCTGTTGCTACGCCATGGTGGCCTACCAGACCGCGTACTTGAAGATCAACTACCCCGCCGAATACATGGTGGCGTTCCTGCGGGCAGCGACCGGCAACACCGAGAAGATGGTCACCGCGGTGACCGAGACGCGCCGCCTCGGGATCAAGGTGCTCGGCCCCGACGTTAACGCGAGCGAGATCGAGTTCACGATCGAGGCAACCCAGGAGGGTCCGGCGATTCGCTGGGGACTGGCGGCGGTCAAGAACGTCGGCGAAGCCGCGGTCAAGCCGATCATCGACGCCCGACACGAGCCCGGACGGTTCGTGTCGCTCGACGACTTCTGTCAGCGAGTGGATCTCCGCGGCGTCAACAAACGAGTGATGGAAAGCCTGATCAAGGCAGGTGCACTGGATGGCCTGGGGCACCGAGCCCAGTTGCTGGCCGCGCTCGATCGGATCATTGGCGCGGCCCAAAAGAGCCAGGAAGCCACCGAGTCCGGTCAAGCGAGCCTCTTCGACGTGCTGCCCGTGGATTCCCAGAGCGCCGCGATCTCGCTTCCCAACGTGCCCGAAGTCGACAGCAAGGAAAAGCTGACCTGGGAAAAGGATCTCCTTGGTCTCTACCTATCGGACCACCCCCTTCAGCAGCAGGCAGCCGCGCTGCTCGACGCGGTCTCGGCCCAGGTCGGCGAGCTGTCTGACGAGATGGCCGGTCAAAAGGTCACCATCGGAGGCATGCTAACGTCAGTCCGGCCGCTGATGACGAAGAAGCGGGACCAGATGGTATCGGCGGTCCTCGAGGACTTGACCGGACCGATCGAGCTGGTCGCGTTTCCCCGGACCTACGAGAAGTCGAAGGACTTCTGGGTGGCCGACGCGGTCGTGCTGGTCAGCGGCAAGCTCGACCTCCGCGAAGAGCGCTTGCAGGTGATCGTCGACAGTATCGGCGAGGTGCCGGTGGCCGCCACGGGGCAAGATCTCGTCGAGCCGCCATTGGCCCCGGTGGTTCAATTGTCCGACTATCAGAAGAAGACGCCCGAGCCCAATGGCGCGATCGACCGCGCTTTGACGAGATCGCCCGGCCACTCTGATTCACTGCCCGATCGCGTCGGCTCGCGAACGTCGGCCGGGCGACGGCGCCTCGTGCTCGCCTTTCAACGGAGTCCTGACCCACAATCTGACCTGTCACTTTTTCGTCGGACCAACGTTATACTAGCCGAGCACAATGGCGGCAGCGACGTCGTCGAGATGATTATCACTGGAATGGATCGCCCCCGGGTCGAGCTCGAGTGGCCCTCGCTGGGTATCCGGTGGGACCGGCAACTGGAGCGCGAGCTTGGCGACCTCCTTGGACCGTCCGCGGTCCGGGTTGAATCGATCGAAGAAAGAGAGAGTGCGGTTGCTCCGTGAGGCGCTTCATCGTCAACTGGGTCGTCATCGTGGTGGCCGTTTTCATCGCCACGGCGCTGCTGCCCGGGAAGATTACCTACGGCTCGCCCACCGACATCGCGATCTTCGCGATCGTGCTGGGTTTGCTCGACGCGTTTCTTCTACCCATCCTCAAAGTGCTGTCATTTCCGATCAATCTGATCACGTTCGGCCTGTTTTCCCTGGTGCTCAACGCCTTGCTCTTCTGGCTCGCCACGGTCGTCGAGGGCAATATCCAGGTAGCTGGAGTCTTGACGGTGTTCATCGCAGCGCTCATCGTGAGCGCCGTGAATCTGGTCCTGGGACGCGCGCTCTAGGGTCGAACCATTAAAAGGGGGGGAAGGCCCACGTGAACTCCTATCTGAAGTTCTTGTACCCCGGCATGAACATCAAGCGCTGGCTCGTCTTGCTGATCCTGGGTATCACGTTGATCAGCCTGGGCATCGGCTACCTGATGGTCCAGATGTACCGAAC
>JBOGTX010000160.1:0-1671 GCA_050695695.1 Chloroflexota bacterium | reverse complement strand
TCACCAGAGCGGCCAGCACCTCTTGATGCTGATCAATGACATCCTGGATCTTGCCAAGGTCGAAGCAGGAAAAATGGAGCTGCACCGCGAGACCTTCGCGGTGACCGAGGTCGTCGAGCAGGTGGTTGGCACGATTCAGCCGCTTGCCGACCGTGCCGAGGTTCGCCTGATCCAGGAGCCGCTCCTGGTGGGCGAGATCGTCGCCGACCAGAGCAAGCTCAAGCAAATCTTGTACAACCTGCTCTCGAACGCTATCAAGTTCACGCCGGCGAAAGGCACAGTGACGATCGCCGCGCGCCGACTCTCCGACGCGTTCGAGCTCACAGTTGCCGATACCGGGGTGGGAATCGCCGCCACGGACCAGGAGCGCATCTTCCAGGAGTTCCAACAGCTCGACGCCGGTCCGGGCCGGCAGCACGGCGGAACCGGGTTAGGTTTGGCGCTGACCCGGCGCTTCGTGGAGCTGCACGGCGGAAGGCTCTGGCTGGAGAGCGCACCCGGTCAGGGGAGCACGTTCCACGTGACGTTGCCGATTCGGCAAGGGCTCGCGGTCGACCAACCCCCAGGGCTGCCGGGCCCGCTGGTCGTCGCGACGGCTCGCTCGGATGACCGTCCGCTGATCCTGGTGGTGGAAGACGAGACGAGCGCGGCGACCCTGCTCACCCTCTACCTGGGTCGAGGCGGCTATCGCACGGAAGTCGTGACGGATGGACGCGAGGTCGTGGAACGCGCCCGCGCGCTCCGACCGGTGGCGATCACCCTCGACGTGATGCTCCCCAGCCTCGATGGCTGGGAAGTCCTGCGCGCGCTCAAGATTGACGAGATCGCGCGTGACATTCCGGTGGCGGTGGTCTCGGTGGTCAGCAATCAAGAGCTCGGGTACGCGCTGGGAGCGGTCGATTACTTCCTGAAGCCGGTCGACCGTCAGGCGCTGCTGAACCGGCTGGCGCGTTACACCTTCACGACGAAGGTGCGGTCGCAGACAGTGCGAATCCTGGTCGTCGACGACGATCCCGACGCGGTCAAGCTGCTCGCCGGATCTCTCACCCCGGCTGGCTTCACCGTGCTGAAGGCCAACGGCGGAGCCGAGGGAATCGACCTGGCTCACCAAGCCACGCCGGATCTGATTCTTCTGGACCTGATGATGCCGGGGATGAGCGGCTTCGACGTCATCGCCGCGCTCAAGTCCGACCCGACAACCCGGAGCATACCGATCCTCGTCGTGACGGCGAAGCTGTTGACCGAAGAGGACAAGCGCGCGTTGAATGGCGACGTTGCCGCCATCCTGCGGAAAGGGACGTTCGGCGCGGTGGAGCTCGTATCCTGGTTGGACGATATTCTGGAACGACTGGGGGTCGCGAAAATGAGCCAGTCGATCGAACGATGATCGCGGACGACCGAGAACGTCCGTCGATCCTGATCGTCGAGGACAATCCCGCGAACTTGATTCTGGTCCAGGCGGTGCTTCAACGGGCCGGGTTCCGAACCGACCTGGCACGTGACGCCGACGAGGCGGCCGCGCGGCTCGAAGCTTCGCGCCCCGATCTGATCTTGATGGACATCCAGCTTCCTGGCCGCGACGGCCTGGCATTGACCGGGGAGATCAAGGGCAATCCGGAGACGGCGTCGATTCCCATCATCGCGTTGACGGCACACGCGATGATGGAGGAC
>JBOGTX010000159.1:0-7337 GCA_050695695.1 Chloroflexota bacterium | reverse complement strand
GTTGTTGTGTCTGCCGGTGCTGATCATCTTCCTGTTCGCCCAGCGCTCGTTCGTGCGTGGCCTGACCGCTGGCGCGCTCAAAGAATTTTAGAGGAGCACCAATGAAAATCGTCGACATCGAAATCCTGCCTTTCCGCACCCAGGTCGACCGCTATCAGAACGACGTCCCCCAGCCCAGGCGCGAGATCATTCAGACCCTGACCAAAATCGTCACCGACGACGGCGCCGAGGGGTATTACCTCGGCGGACAGGGGCACGGCGACCAGGACGGCCTCGCCCCGGCCACCCGCGCCTACATCCTGGGACGGATCAAGCCGATGCTGGTCGGCCAGGACCCGCTCGATCGGGAGAAGGTCTGGCAGTGGCTCTGGGCCGCCAAGACGCCCGAGAACGTGATGAGCGTGATCGACATGGCGCTCTGGGACCTGCTGGGCCGGGTGGCGAATCTCCCGATCCACAAGCTCCTCGGCGGCTGTCGCGACAGGGTCAAGGCATACGCCAGCACTTACCCGAACATGGGCCCGCCCGAGAACTACGCCGAGCACGCGCTGGCCTGCAAGCGCCAGGGCTACCTCGCCTACAAGATCCATCCCTACTACTACTGGGATCCGGCCACCAAACAGGCGGTGCCCGGCCGACCGTCCCACGTCGCCTGGGACCTCGAAGCCTGCCAGGCCGTGCGCGACGCGGTCGGCGACGACATGGTGCTGATGTTCGACCCCTGGGGCACCTACCATACCTACGAGGAAGCGCTCAAGGTCGGACGCGAGCTCGAGAAGCTGAACTTCTACTGGTTCGAGCACCCGATGCCGGAGCACCGGGTCGAGCCCTACGTGCGCCTCTGCCGCGAGCTGAGCATCCCGATCCTCTCGCCGGAGATCCTCGAAGGCGGCGTCTTTACCCGCGCCGACTGGATTCTTCGCGGGGCATCGGACATCAGCCGGATTGACGTCCTGCGCGGCGGCATCACCGGCGCGAAGAAGACGGCGACCGTCTGCGAAGCCTACGGTCTGAAGTGCGAGATCCACATGAGCGGCTTCGGCAACCTTCAGGTGCTGGGCGCGACCAGCGAGGACACCTGCGAGTACTACGAGCGCGGCCTGCTCGCCCCCGGCGTCGATTACGATGCGCCGCTGCCCTATCTGAAAGAGACCGCCGACCCGCTGGACGCCGACGGCTACGTTCGAGTGCCGACCGGGCCAGGCATGGGCTACCAGATCGTCTGGGATTATCTCAAAGAGAACGCGGTCAAGGATGGCAACGCGTGATCGGATCCCCGCGAATCCGCCCCGAGGAGGCAACCTGATGGCACCAACCCGCATGACCGGCGTTTACCCGATCCTCGTCACCCCCTTCGACGAGCGCTCCCGGATCGACGAGGAGAGCGCGCGCCGACTGATCGACGACAACCTCGAGGCCGGCGTCCACGGCCTTGGCATCGCCATGGGCAGCGAGGTGCTGAAGCTGACCGAGGCCGAGCGCGATCAGCTGACCCGTCTCGTCGTCGGGCAGGTGAACGGCCGGGTACCGGTGGTCGTCAACACCGGCGGGCCGGCGACCGACGTCGCGGTCTTTTACAGCCAGCGGGCGGAAGAGCTTGGCGCCAACGCGTTGATGTGCCAGCCGCCGACCCTCAGCCCGCCGAGCCCCGGCGAGGTACGGTCGTACTTCAAGGCGATCTCCGACGCGGTCAAGATCCCGATCTTCATCCAGGACACCGCGACCACCCACGTCTCGGCCGCCCTGGCAAAACAGATCGCCGAGGAATCCGAGAACGTGCGCTACACCAAGGTCGAGAGCATGCCACCGGCGAAGATGGTCGCCGACAACGTCCGGGTGGCCGGTCACCTCCTGACCGTTTTCGGCGGCGCCGGCGCCACCTACCTGATCGAAGAGCTGCGCCGGGGCTCCCAGGGCACCATGCCCTGGCCAACCATGCCCCGCGAGCTGGTCGAGATCTGGAATCGGGTGCGGGCCGGCGACGAGGCCGGCGCCTGGGCCGTCTTCTACCGAGCGCTGGTGCCGATCGGCCGTCTGGCGGCCGGCGGGATGAACGGCGCGCTCGCGATCCAGAAGGAGATCCTGCGGCGGAAGGGAATCATCAGGACCGCGATCGTCCGGGGCCCGGCCGAACCCCTCGACGACGACGTGGCGAAGGACCTGGACGCGGTGTGCGAGGGGCTGGGGATCGGCTGAGAACTCCTGGCGACGTGAGGCAGGCCGAATTTGCCCGCGCCGCCGAGGGGACCTCTCTCCCAGCCTCTTCTCTACCCCCTGACCCCCTTATCCAGGGGGAACCGTCGGCGCGGGGAGAGGAGCTGCCAAGGGAGTTCCCTCGCTGGGCACTCGTCTCACCGCCAGCGGGAGAAGAATGACCATGGAATGCTCTTTCTTGGGAGTTCCCGCTCTCTCCGCGCCCGGCGTGTGGACGCCCCGGCGTCTGGGATGAAGAGCGGGACAGGGTGAGAGGGGTCTCCCCGGCCTGCCCGGCAGGGCTTCGGCATTCTCCACGGTCTCTCACTTGATCGGCGGACCCGCCAACCAGTCGTAGCCGATCGCGGCGTCGTCGTGGGGAAGACGGCCTTCCTCGCTCGGGTCGTAGGTGCCCGAGGTCACGTAGAACAGGTGGGTAGCGCCACCAATTGCCTTGCAGCCGTGCGCGACGCCGGGCGGAATCTTGAGAACCGCCGGTGTCGCGTTCTCGCCGAGGCATGGCTCCATCGTCTCCCCAAAGGTCGGAGAGCCCTCGCGAAAAAACCCGCGCTCGTCAGCACGGGTGGCGAGCGGCTTGAGCTCGACGCCCTGGATCACGCTGCCTCACCCCATCGTCGTGACGTGCTCAGGTAACACTTTGTAGGTGACGCGCAGCTCGCCCGGGCGCTTCGGGTAATTCGGATGGCCCTGGTACTTGACGTTCAGGTCCGAGATCCGCGCGTAGTCGCCCGGCTCGCTCTCGAAGACGACCGGGCCGCGAATCTGGATGTAGCGATAGGGATTCGCGGGATCGCTGACGACCAGCGCGACTGTCGGGTGCTTGCTCAGGATGCGGTCCTTGACCCGACCGCGCGCCGTGTTGAAGATCACGTGCTCGCCGTCGAAGTCGAACCACATCGGCGTGACGTGGGGCTCGCCCTTGCTGGTGATCAGCGCCAGCGCCGCGAACGCCTTCTTGTCTCGTCCAAGCAGGTCGGCGTGGGACTCGGGGATCGGTGCGGCCAAAGGTTCCTCCAAATATCCGTAGTTTTCGCCCATGATTATAGTCGGTCCGGCTTCTTCTGGTACGATATCTGCTCTTTGGCCGCCACCGGGCGCGCGTGATCCGCCCGCCGGCTGCCCCATCGGGTCAGCCCAGCCTCGGGACCGGGAGCGAGCGGATGAGACGAGTTGGTGTTTGGGCCGGTCTGATCATTCTAGCCATCGCATTCGCCGGATGCGCCTCGCCTCAGCCAACCTCGACCGTCGCTCCCTCGCCAACCGCGCTGTCGGTCGCTCGAAGAACGGCGAAGCGCTCAACGTCGGTCGCCGCGCTGGCGGTCGCGACCCTGGCGGTGACCTCGAATCCCACGACGCCGACGGTGCCCACCACGCCGACGATCGTCGCCACGCCAACGATCACCCCGACGCCCGGTCCACCCACTGCGACCGCGACGCCCGCGCCCGCTGAAACGACGCTCCAGGCGGCCGAGAACGTCGATCAGGCACTGATCGCCTTCGCCCAGGCGCAGTCCCAGGGTAACACCCAGGCAACCCTCGACGCCCAGCGCAAGCTCCTCGACGCGGCGAGCGCCGCGGCGGCAGTGGCCGCCACCGATCAGACGAGCTACGGCCAGCAATTGCGCTCGGCGCTCGATTCGGCACAGGCCGCGGCAGCCGGTGACTTCGACAAGCTGAACGACGCCCACAAGGCATTAAGCCAGATCGAGGGCTCCTTGACGACCCCGGTCGTGATCCCACGTCCCGCCAGCCAATCGACCCAGAGCCTGAGCGACGTGACCCAGAGTCTCAAGCAAGCGATCGACGAATACACCCGAGCGAACAACGGGGGTAACGCGGGGGATCTGCTGCGCGCCCAGCGCGACCTGCTCGATGCCGTCGCCAACGCCGAGGCGGCGACGAAGAACGCGCACTCGCCCATGGCCCAGCAGATTCAGACCGCGCTCACCGCGATCCACGATGGCCTGGCCGGCGACACCGGCAAGTTCGCCGACGCCGAGAACGATCTGGCCAGCGCGTCGAGCGCGCCGAGCCCTTCGCCATCCGCCACCGCGAGCCCGACCGCCAGCGCCACGCCGACCGTGGCACCCACGACGAGCGCGACCCCGACGCCAACTCCGTCGCCGAGCCCCACCGCGAGTCCGGCCACGACCGCCCAGTCGGGGCAGGCGGTCGATCTGCAGCCGCTTCAGAACTCGGTGGACAGCAGCCTCCAGGCGCTCCAGAACGAGCAAAGCGATCAGAACCCGGCCAACGTCCAGCAGGCCCAGGCGAATCTCCGGTCGGCGATCCAAAAGGCCAACGACGCCATCGCCGACGATCACTCGCCAGCGGCCGATCGGTTCCGTAGCGCCTTGAGCACCGCCCAGAACGCGGCCAACGGCGACTTCACCAAGATCCAGCCGGCGCGCGATCAATTGAAGGCGGCTAGCGGCCAGTAAGCTCCGGTCGACAAGCTTCCATCGTCGCCAGGGCGGTCTCCGGTCCGCGCCGCGTGCCGACGACCCGAACGATCGCCAGGTCGAGCCCCTCGGCAAGTTGCCGAAAGGCGGCGGCCGCGCCGGCGGCCGGCCCGTAGTAGCCGACCTTCGTGAGTAAGTCGCGGGGAAATGCCTCGATCAGCTCGTCCTGGCCCGCGCCCCGGTCGCGGCGGTCCTCCAGCTCGGTCAGGGCCTCGTCGAAGCCCATGCGGGCGAAATGCCCACGGTAGCTCAACTGCTTGCTCGCGCCCGGTCGAGCGAGCGCGTACCCCATCATCGCCCGGGTGTAGGCGCGCCGTGCCGCGTCTTCATCCTCGTCGACGCAGACTCGAATGTACTCAACCACCCGGACCGCGCCCGGCTCCCTTCCCGACCCCCGGGCGCTTTCCTCGACCACCCGCCGACTCCAGGCCACCTGCTCGGGCGAGCACCAGTTCAGGAGCACGCCGTCGGCGGCGCGGCCGGCCAGGCGCACCATCTGGGGGCCGAGCGCGCCCAGGTACACCGGCACGGCCGGTGGCTTCGTGCCAAGCTGGGCGCCGTGCAGGGTAACGGCGGGCCCGCTGTGCTCGACCGCGTCGCCGGCCAGCAGTCCGCGGGTAGCGATCAGGTAGTCGCGCATCATGCCAACGGCCGGCCAGGCTGGAATGCCAAACCGCCGCCGCTGCTCCTCGTCGTGGATCGCCCCCGACCCGATGCCAAGGATGAAGCGCCCGCCGGAGAGCGTCCCGACGGTCGCCGCGGTCGACGCCAGGAGTGGCGCCGTCCAGTAGGGGACCGGCACGACGCTGATCCCGGTCCAGAGTCCTCCCTCGACAACCTCGGCGCTGGCCACCGACCAGCGCGCGCAGACCAGAAACGCGTCGATCCCCAGGCCGGCCGGCGTCCACATGCTGGCGTAGCCAAGGCGGACCGCTTGCCGCGCCAGGTCGCCGTGCTGGTCGAGCGAAAGCCCCAGCGTCGGATCCAAGCCAATCCCAATCTCCATTTGGTCTCCTTCTGGGCGAATCAGGGAATCTGATGGGTCATCTGTCCGGGGCTGACGATCGAGATCACCCCGCCCCAGGTACACATCAGCTTCGAGCTGAGGTTGAGCGCCGGAACGCCGCCCACCAGCACCGTCGGGGAGCCGGGCGCCCAGGGCGCCGGGGTCACCGGCACGCACGGCATCGGAGTCAAGACGCCAAGCGCCGCGGTGGTGGCCGCCGCGACGGTCGGATTGGCGATGCTGCTGCACATGCCGAACGGCGGGACGTTGACGATCGGCTTGCCGTCCATGATCGTCGCCGCCGGTACTTTGCTAGTCAGGACGCGGTTCTGGGGCAGCACGATCAGCGACGACGGCGCCACGCCGAACGTACACTGCATCATCGCGCCCATACAAACGTGCGGAGGCATAATCGACTCCTTCCAGCCAGATTTCGCGAGCAAACCTATGGTAGCACAGGGCGCGGAGCGCGACTATCGCTCATCTTCGGCACGGGGCCAGGCCAGACGGCCACGTTTGCCGGAGCCCTACCCACCGGCGATCTTCACCTTGTAGCCCAGCTCGGCGAGCTTCGCGGCGAGGCGCTCGCGGTGATCGCCCTGGATCTCGATCACCCCGTCCTTCACCCCGCCGCCGCTGCCGCAGAAGCGCTTCAAGGTCGTCGCCAGCTCGTCCAGCGCGGCGGGATTCCCGGGCACCCCGGCGATCAGGGTCACCGTCTTCCCGCCGCGTCCCTTGCGGTCGCGGAGGAGCCGGACCGTCCCATCATTCGGCAGCTGCGCGGTCGGTCGCCGGATCACGGGCATCGGACCCTCACCCTAACCCTGTCCCAGCGGGAGAGGGAGTTCCACGATCATCGGCGCGGTGGGCCGATCTCGTCGAGGATCTCCGGGCGCTCCTTGATCAGCCGGGCCAGGCGCATGGCGAGGTCGTCCTGGAGCTGCGAGGTCATGCCGCCGTCGACCGCCAGGGCCTGGCCGGTGACCCAGGACGACTCGTCCGAGGCGAAGAACAGCGCGGCATTGGCGATGTCGCGCGGGCGCCCGAAGCGGCGGAGCGGGTAGACCGCCTGACCGTAGACCGCGCGCGGGGTGGTCGGATCCGGCTCGTCGTCGTCCATCCGACTGCGCACGCCGCCCGGGCAGATCGCGTTGGCCCGGATGCCGCGCGGACCGTAGTCGACCGAGACCTGCTTGACCAGCATCAAGAGCGACGCCTTGCCGATCTCGTAGGTCAGGTTGCGGCTGGCCGGCAGGAGGCCGTGGACCGACGAGATGCAGACGATCGAGCCCCCGCCAGATTCGATCATGGCCGGGATCGCGAACTTGCAGGCCAGATAGTTGGCGCGGGGGATGCCGAACATCGCTCGGTCGAAGTCCGCGGGATCGAGGTCGACGGTGGGTCCGCCAGGGCAGACCATCGCGTCGTTGACCAGAACGTCGAGACGGTCGTAGGTCTGGACCGCCTCGCGGACCATCTTCTCGAGGTCGTCCTGGACGGTGATGTCGCCGTGGAGGAAGCGCGCGTCGCCGCCGGCCGCCTGGATCTCGGAGACCGTCTTGCTGCCGGCCTCGTCGTCGATATCCATGATCAGCACTCGCGCGCCTTCGCGGGCGAAGGTTCGGGCGATGCCCCGGCCGATGCCGAGCCCGCCG